>JABWBL010000620.1 GCA_013360535.1 Planctomycetaceae bacterium | reverse complement strand
CTCTGGCTCGGTATTTCCGATCTGGCGACGCATTCCTCGCTCAGCGCTGCGCATGCCAGCGACGCACGACGACCGGGCGGAGCGCGGAGGTCCAGACGGAGTAGCCGAGGGCGTTGAGGTGGAGCTTGTCGGCGAGGAAGAAGCGCGGGTCGGGGCGGCCGGAAGCGTCCAGGAGAGCGGGGGATGGATCGACGAATTCGAGCCGCGGGTCGCGCTCGCACTCGGCGCGGATCAGGCGGTTCGTCGCGAGCACGGCGGAGAGATGCGGCTCGCGGGCGAGCGTGGGCGTGATCGCGATGTAGACGATCTGCAGGTCGCGGTCGGCGGCGTGGAGGCGCGCGACGAGCTCGAGGAACAGCTCGCGCAGGCGCTCGGGCGTCTTGGGGGTGTCGCCGGCGAGGTCGTTGGTGCCGCTGAAGACGACGGCGAGCGCGGGCGCGTGCACGCTGACCAGCTCGTGCGACCAGTAGACGGAATCGAACAGGCGCGAGCCGCCGAAGCCGCGGTTGAGCACGGGCAGCGGCGCCATGTCGCGCGCGAGCGTGTCCCACAGGCGGATGCTCGAGCTGCCGACGAATACGACGCCGCCGGGCGCGGAAGGTGTCTCGCGGTCGGCGCGCGCGAAGGCCGCGAGGTCCGCAGACCACTCGAGCGGGTTTTCTCCGGGTGGAATCGTTGGTCGCGGCGGAACGCTGCGGCAACCGGCGATGCACAGCGCGAACGTCGCGGCGAGCAGCGCGAGGACGACGCGGCGCTGCATCGGAGCTCGACGCCTACGCGAGTTCGTCCGGCAGGCGGAAGGTCACGGTCTCGCGCTCGCCGTCCATCTCGGTGACGGAGCCGACGCCGAGCTCGCGCAGGCGGCCGAGCACTTGCTGCACGAGCGATTCGGGCGCGCTGGCGCCGGCGGTGACGCCGATCTTGATGCCAGGGCGGAACCAGGTCGGGTCGATCTGCTCGGCGCCGTCGATCAAGTGCGAGGGCACGCCCTTGCGCTCGCCCAGCTCGCGCAGGCGGCTGGAATTCGAGCTGTTCTTGGAGCCGACGACGAGCAGGAGCTCGATCTCGTCCGACAGCTCCTTGACGGCGTTCTGGCGGTTCTGCGTCGCGTAGCAGATGTCCTTGAGCTCGGGCCCCTTGATCGCGGGGAAGCGCCGCACGAGCGCGTCGATCACCTCGCGCGTGTCGTCGACCGAGAGCGTGGTCTGCGTGACGTAGGAGAGCTTGAGCGGGTCGCCGACGACGAGTTGCTCGACCTCCTTGACGGTCGAGAGCACGTGCACGGGGCCGTCGATGCGGCCGCGCGTGCCTTCGACCTCGGGGTGGCCGGGGTGGCCGATGAGCACGACCTCGCGGCCTTCCTTGCGGTAGGCCTGCGCCTGCAGGTGCACCTTGGTGACGAGCGGGCAGGTCGCGTCGATCACGCGCAGCTTGCGCGCGACGCCGCGCTGCACGACCTCCTCGGCGACGCCGTGCGCGCTGAAGATCGTGACCGAGCCCTCGGGCACCTCGTCGAGGCTGTCGACGAACTTGACGCCGCGCCGCGCGAGGTCGTCGACGACGTAGCGGTTGTGCACGATCTCGTGCAGCACGTACACCGGCGCGCCGTAGAGCTCGAGCGCACGCTCGACGATCTCGATCGCACGGTCGACGCCCGCACAGAAGCCGCGCGGCTGGGCGAGGAGCACTTGCATGTCGAGCAGCATGGTGGCGTCGTCGCGCTCGCGGTTCTAGTGGTGCTGCTCGCGCACGAGATTGCGGTTCCAGTTCGGGATCTCGACCACGACGTCGCAGGTCCCGTTGGGCACAGCCTGGCAGGCGAGGCGCGACTTCGGCGTGACACCTCGCGCATTGTCGAGCTGGTCGAGCTCGGGATCGCCAGCCTCGTTGCAGCTCTCGAAACCCTCGCGCACGATCACGTGGCAGGTCGAGCAGGCGCACACGCCACCGCAGGCGTGGTCGATGTCGATGTCGTGGCCGAGCGCGATCTCGAGGATCGAGCCCTTGGCGCCGTCGCGCGAGTAGGGCAGCTCCGCCGGGTCGACCTCGACGGTCTTCTGGAGCGGCAGGAACGTGATGCGGTACGGCCGCTGGGGCAGCGCGTACTTGGAACTTTGGATGTAGGGATTCGTGCCGCCCATGGGGCTTCTTTCGGTCCGTCCTTGTGGGACGCGAGGGCGGAGGATCCTACTCGCGATTTCGGCGCGGCGCGCGTTCGCGCGAGCGCTCGCCAGCCGGCGGACGGGCCGCGGGCGGAGTGGAC
>JABWBL010000619.1 GCA_013360535.1 Planctomycetaceae bacterium | reverse complement strand
GTCGAAGGTCCAGTCGCCGCGCCCGCCCGCCTGCGGCAGGTCGCGCCACGACGCGTCGGGGCTGCGCAACAGGTCGATCAGGAGCGAATTCGCGGGCCGCGAGCCCTCGGGCTTGAGCGCGCGCACGTTCGGCAGTCCGACGCGTGACTCCGTGCGCCACAGGGACTCGGTGATCGCGTGGCGCTTCTCGATGCCCGCGCCGGCGACGACGATCGTGCCGCACTGGTCGACGCCCATGCGCCAGCTGCCGAAGCCGTCGGGCACCGGCTGCGCGACCAGTCCGGACAGCACCTTCACGCCGTATTTGGCGAGGAAACTCTCGATGCTGCCGGGCGCGCCGGCGATCGCGGAATCCCCCGACGGCGTGACGAACAGGCGTCCGCCCTGCGCGAGGAAGCGCTCGAGCGTCTCCAGCTCGCCGCTCGAGAACGGCTGGCGCGGCTCGACGATCGCGACCACGCGCGTGCCCTCGGGCAGCGTGGTCGACTGCGTCGAGTCCCAGCGCTCGGCGCGCAGGCCGTCGGCGATCAGCGCACTGTGCAGCCGACCGAGCCCACCGGATTTCTCGCTGTCGTACAGGTCGCGCTCGCCGTGGCCGAGCGTGAACGCCACACGCGGCGTCTCCTCGATCGAGACGCGCAGCAACGCGTTGCCGAGCGCCTCCTCGCCGCGGAAGGCCTCGAGCGACGGCTCGACCTTCATCATCGGGTTGCCCGGATCGACGCGCGCGAGGTCGCGCAGCAGCTTGAGCACCACCTTGTGGTCCTCGCGCGTCACGACGATCACGTTGTCCTCGTGCACGTCGAGCTCGCGCATCCGCACCGCGACCTTCGACACGTCCGACAGGTCGTGGTCGCGCACGCGCAGCTTGTCGGGGAACTGGTGGCGCGCGACGAAGAGCAGCTCCGCCATGCGCGACTGCGCCTCGGCGCCCACGCGCGTCAGCGGCGCGTCGAGCGGCCGGAAGAAGACCTCGATCGTCACCTTCTCGGGCAGTTTTTCGATGATCTCGGCCAGCACCGGGTCGAGCGTGTTGCTCCCCATCGCCGTCAGGTCGACGCGCTTGCGCAGTCCCGGCAGGGAGGCGAGGTACGTCACCAACGCCGCGCCGAGGAACGCGAGCACGATCACGCCCAGCACCTGCGCCGAGAGGGCCGAGCGCGACCACGCGCCGGTCCCGCCGCGGGCCTTGGAGCCCGGCTGGCCCTTGTTCGCGCTCACCACCATCGGCGGGCCTCCAGGAAGCGCGTCGCGAGGAACGTGAAGAACGCTGTCCAGACCACGAAGAACAGCGCGTGTTTCGTGTCGAACGCGCCGACCACGAACGAGGCCTGGAACTGGGTGATCACGTTGGCGTGGCCGAGCGCGACGCGCACGGGCGAGGTCGGCGGCAGCGCGAGCAGCACGTCGATGTACGGGAGCGACAGGATCGCGACGTTGGCGATCACCGCGAAGAAGGCCGCGAGCAGCGGCGTGTTCGAGAGCGCGCTCACCGCGAGTCCGACCGAACAGAACAGCCCCGACACGAGGATCGCGCCGAACACTCCGCTCAGGAGCGGCGTCCAGTCCGGCGCGGTGCCCAGCGCCGCCGCCACGACGCCGTAGAACAGCGAGCTCGACCACATCACCGCCATCAGCGTCGTCGCCGCGCCGAGCTTGCCGAGCACGACCGCGAGGTCGGTCACGGGCGCCGTCAGCAGGAACTCGAGCACGCCGGTGCGCGCCTCCTCGCTGAACATGCGCATCGTCAGCAGCGGAGGCAGCAGCACGACCAGCATCCAGAACGTGAGGCTGCCGCCCAGCAGGAACGACATCGACTGACCGATGTCGCCTTGGTAGCCCTTGATCGAGACGACGAAGAAGAAGCCGTTGAAGGCGAGCGCCAGCGCGAGCAGCACCCACGCGAGCGGCGACAGGAACAGGCCGGCGAGCTCGCGCCGGTAGATCGTCCAGGCTCCGGTCACAGGCGCGGCTCCGCGGGCGGCGTTCCCGGGCCGTCGACGGCCTTGGGCTTGGAGAGGTCGCGCGACGCGCCCATGTCGAACGGGTTCAAGTTGTAGACGACTTTCGCGGGCGCGGCCGGTGCCGTCGGCGCCGCGGGCGTCTCGAAGGGGCTCAGCATCTTGATCGCAGGTTGCGCGGGTGCGGCCTTGGGCAGCGTGAGCTGCACGGACGCCTGCGGAGCGCTTTCCGCAGCCGCGACGGTTGCGGGCGCGGGTTCGTCGCCCGGCAAGTCGAGCGCGATGCGCGCGAAGAGCTGCTCGAG
>JABWBL010000618.1 GCA_013360535.1 Planctomycetaceae bacterium | reverse complement strand
CTGGCCGTCGCGGCGTCGCGGTTGAGCGAACGCGCGAGCGGCGCGGCCGTCAGGCTCGCCCCGCACAGCCGGCGCACGAATTCATCGAAATTGACGCTGTTTCCCGGCTGCCACCACACGCGCGCGAGCTCGGGCCCGACCTTGGGGTTGTCGACGAGGTGCCCGTCGCGCGCGATGAAGTGCTCGCGGGCCTGATGCACCGCCATCTCGGCCATCACGTAGCCGTGGTAGTAAGCGCTCGAGTCGCCGGCGAGAAGGTGCGGCACCGCGAGGATCGGCCGTGGGCTGCCTTCTTCGAGGAAGAGCAATCTCGTCTCGACCTTGCGCAACTCGGTGAGCACACGCTCCGCCGACAGCTCCGCATCAGGAATCTCGTACAGCGCCTTCTCGCCGTAACACACCGCGAGCATCGCGCGCGCGCGCCACGCCGCGAACGGCTGCGACGCGTCGATCGCGCGCTCGTGCAATTCCCACGGCATCGGCCGTCCGGCGGCGTCGAGCGCGTAGCGGTGCTGCCAGTCCGCGTCGTCGAGCAGGCTGTCGAGCAGCATGCTCTGCGTCTCGCTGAAGCCCACGGACGTCGGCGCGAATTCCTGCCCGAAACACGGGCTCGGCATGTCGATGTTCGCGAAGTGCGCGGCGTGGCCACCTTCGTGGAAGAGCGTCGCCATCGCGTTGTGGCCGGAGCCGACCATGCCGGGAATCGCGTTGGCGGTGAAGTGGATGCGCGCGGGCTGGAACTGGCCGTCGCGGCGCCACGCGACGACCGGGCCGTGCATGAAGCCGTTTTCGTACTTGCCCCTGCGGTCGACGAGGTCGAGCACGAGCTCGGCGCCGCGGTAGCGGATGCCCAGTGCCGCAAACGAACGCCCCCAGCGCGCGAGCGCCTCGCGGAAGGGGAAGTACGGATCCTGCTCGCGCGTCGAGTCGCCGCTGACCGAGAAGCTCAAGTTCCACGGCTTCGCGGCCGCGTCGCCCTTGGTCGCCCGCAGCTCGTCGACGGCGCGGCGACCGGCGTCGCGCGTCAGCCGCTCGAGCTCGTCGAGGTAGCCGAAGATCTCGCGCTTGCCCAGGCCTTCGACGCGACGCGACTTCCAGTCGTAGTAGTCCTCGGCGCCGAGCTCGCGCCCCAGCCGATTGCGCTCGCGCAGCACCTCGAGGAAACCGTGGGCGAGGACAAACGGCTCGATCGAGCGCAGGCCGTCCCAGGCGGCCCGGCGCAGGCGCTCGTCGGTCTCCGAGCGCAGCATGGCCGAGAGCTTGACGCTCGTCGCGGGCACGAACTGGCCGTCGAGGCCGACGTAGCCGAGCGCCATCTCGCCGCGGGCGTGCTCGAGCCGACCTTCCAGCTCGGTGATCCGCGCCGCCCGCGCGCGGGCGCCCGCGCTCGGAATCGTGTGGCACTCCAAGGTTCGTTTCCACCCGGCGAGGCGCGTGCGCTCCTCCGGTGTCCCGCTCCCCGAGAGCGCCCGCTCGACCTCGGCGAGCCGCGCCGGATCCTGCAGGAAGGCCTGCAGCTCGATGTCGAGCCGGTCGAGCTCCGCCTGCGCCGCCGCCGCGTCGTCCGCGAGGCCCATGCGCGCCCGCCAGAATGCGTCTTCCTTGGCCGTGTGGAGGGCCGCGTAGGTGCGGTCGAGCCCGTGCCCGAGCGCCGCGAGAGGGGTGGAGGTGTCGGCCATGGCTGGGGAGGAACCTACGCAACGCCCGTGCGTTGGTCGAGGAGGCGCGGGAGTGCGGGCCCAGAATCGGTGACCGATTCGCCCCGTGTCGGTACCCTGTTCCCGCCCCGCATGCCGCCGATGGTCCTCCGAACTCCGCAGCGCTCCCACGTTCCCTTCCCCGCGTTCGCGCTCACCCTGACCCTGACCTTGGGCCTCGCGGCCGGGCTCGGCGGGTGTGGCGGCGGAACCGATGCCCTCAAGGCCGCCCGCGCCGACCTCAACGCCGGTCAGTTCGAGGCGGCCGAGCGCAAGCTCGCCGGCGTCGAGACCAGCGAGGCGGAGGACCTGCGCAAGCAGATCGCGACGGCGCGCGAGCGGCGCGAGACGGCCTTCGCCAAGCTCGACCAGATCCTCGCGGGCATCGACGATTCGACCGAGAACCAGCTGCGCGAGCGCCTGAAGACCCTGCGCGACCGCACGACGGATCCGGTGGCGCGCGAGCGCATCGGCAAGGCGATGAGCGAGCTCAAGGAGCTCATCCTCGCCAACGGCGGCGCCGGCAAGGCGCGGGCGACGGCCAAGGCGGGGGCGGCGAGCGCGGAGGCGGAC
>JABWBL010000048.1 GCA_013360535.1 Planctomycetaceae bacterium | reverse complement strand
GGCCCGCTCGGCCCCCTTGGCGAGCACCCGCTCGACTTCCGCCGGATCGGCGAGCAGCGCCGAACGACGCTCGCGCGCCGGCCGGAAGGTCTCCTCGATGCACTCGACGAGCCGCACCTTGAGGTGGCCGTACCCCGGAGCGCCCTCGCCGCCGCGGCGGACGCGCTCCTCCCAGTCGGCTTGCTCCGTCGGCGACAGGAACGGGCGCAGCAGGTCGAGCAGCAGCACTCCGGCCGGATCCTTGGGCTCTTCGGGCGCGCGGCTGTCGGTCAGCACTTGGCCCACGATCTTCTTGAGCGGCTTGCCGGTCTCGAACACCCAGATCGAGTTGCCGTAGCTCTTCGACATCTTCTGGCCGTCGATGCCCGGCACCTTCGCGGTCGGCGACAGGGTGGCCTCGGGCAGCACGAACGTCTCGCCGTAGGCCGCGTTGAAGGACTGCGCCATGTCGCGCGCGATCTCGACGTGCTGCTTCTGGTCGGCGCCGACCGGCACGAAATTCGAGTCGTAAGCGAGGATGTCGGCGCTCATCAGCGCCGGGTACGTGAACAGGCCCACGGTGGCGGTGATGCCGCGTTCGACCTTGTCGCGATACGAGACCGCGCGTTCGAGCAGGCCCATGCCGGTGACGGTCGAGAGCAACCACGCGAGCTCGCACACCTCGGGCACGTCGCTCTGGCGGAAGAACGTGGCCTTTTCGGTGTCAAGGCCGAGCGCGAGGTAGGTCAGCGCCACTTCGCGCACGCGCGAGCGCAACTCGGCCGGGTCGCGGCTGGTCGTCAGCGCGTGGTAGTCGGCGATGAAGTAGTAGTTGTCGCCGCCCTGGTGCGCGAGCGCGACGTGCTGGCGGATCGCGCCGAAGTAGTTGCCCAGATGCGGCAGGCCGCTGGGCTGGATTCCGCTCAGGTACGTGGTCATGGGGAGCCCCTCGCGGGCGGCCGGGACGATAGCCACGCGCCAGATTTGCCTCAAGGCGCGCGTGTCGCGCCCTTGAAACCTGCGCCCTGCGTGAACGATCCTCTCCGCCCATGCCGCGCGCCGCTCGCTCTCCCGCTTCCGCCGCAGGTCTCGCGGCGCTCGCGGGCTGCGCCTCGATCTTGCTCGCGAGCTGCGCCTCGACAACCGACGACATCCACCTCGCGCCGCTCGTGTCGCACCTGTCGACGGCCGGAGGCGAGGAGCAGTGGGAAGCGCTCGGCGGCGTCTGGCGCACGCGCCGAACGTCGCCGGGTTCCGACGTGGTCGAGTGGGAGCTGCACCCGCTCGTCTGCCACGACGAACTGGGCGAAGGCCGCGCGCTCACGCGCTTTCTCGTGCCACTCGGTGCGCAGCGGCGCGAGCCCGACCGCACGCAGACCGAGCTCGTGCCGCTCTTCCGCCTCGACCGCGAGCCCGACGAGCGCGGCCAGCCCAGCTGGCACCTGTACGCCTTCCCCGCGACGCTGTTCGGCGAGGACTCGACCGACCGCAAGCTCGCCGGCGTCTTTCCGTTCTACGGCGACTGGGAGCGCGTCGCGACCTACGACCGCATCAAGTTCGTGCTCTTCCCGCTCTACCTGCGCACGGAGCGCGAGGGCGGGACGTACCACCACATCCTGTGGCCGTTCTTCAGTTTCGGCCGCAATGGCAAGGGTGAATTCGACGGGCACGTGTGGCCGCTCGTCGGCGTGACCAGGCCCGGCTTCTCGGAGCGCGGCTTCCTCGCGTGGCCGCTGGTGACGTGGAGCAAGGAACGGCTCGCGCTCTCCGAGGACCAGCAGGCGAAGACCTGGATGTTCTGGCCGTTCTACGGCGAGCAGGAAGCGGGCACGTTCCGCGCCTGGACCTCGCTCTGGCCTTTCTTCGGGTATTCCAGCGATTCGCGCTCGGGCTACTGGGCCTGGGACGGGCCGTGGCCACTCGTGAAGGTGCAACGTCCCGGCACGAGCGGACTGCCCAAGCGCACGCGCTTCCTGCCGTTCTACTCGCACTTCGAGGGTGACGGGCTCGACAGCACGTGGGTGCTGTGGCCGTTCGTCAACCAGCGCCACGAGACCTACCGCGACGGCGAGCGCAGGGGCGACATGCTCTTCCCGATCTGGCAGAGCTACGTCGAGACCGACCTCGAAGGGCGCGAGACCGGCAGCTGGATGAAGCTCTGGCCCCTGTTCCAGCGCCACGAGGCGCAGGGCAGCTCGCACCTCGGCGTGCCGACGCTGCTCCCCTTGTGGCACAGCCCGAACATCGACGAGCACTACGCGTGGCTGTGGGAGCTCTACTCGCGCGACACCGCGCCCGGCCGCGTGGCGGAGCGTTCGTGGCTCGGCTTCTGGCGCCGCGAGAGCGACGCGCAGGAGACGCGCAGCTACGTGAGTGGATTGTGGTCGCGCCGCAAGTATCGTGACGGCGACGCCATGGTCCGCGAGACGTCGCTCCTCTTCGGCCTCGTGCGCTGGCGCTCGTCCGAGTCCGGCGTCGAGTTCCTGCGCCCGGCCTTCCCCGGCCCCGGCTGGCCCGCACGCGGAGCGCGCGAATGAACGCGGTGCTCACGATGGTCACGGGCTTCCTGCGCGATGTCGGCTACCAGCTGGAGCTCGTGGCGCAAGTCGTCGTGCGCCTGGGCGGCGTGCTGCGCCGCCGCACGCTGATTTCCGACCAGCTGTTCCAGTCCGGCCTCAAGGTCGTGCACGTCGTGCTGCTCGTCGGCGTGTTCATCGGCATGATCGTCGCGCTGCAGACCGGCCTCGAGCTCGCGAACTTCGGCCAGCAGGACCAGATCGGCACGATCGTGGCGCTCTCGATGTGCCGCGAGATGGGCCCGTTCATCACGGCGACGATCCTCGCCGCGACGGTCGGCAGCGCGCTCGCCGCCGAGATCGGCACGATGGCGGTCAGCGAGGAGCTCGCGGCGCTGGAAGTGATGTCGATCGACCGCATCAGCTACCTCGTGATGCCGCGTGTGGTCGGCGTGGCGGTGATGTGCCCGCTCCTGACCGTGCTGTGCGACGCGATCGGCATCTTCGGCGGCGGCCTGATCGCGGGCTCGCAGCTCAACGTCGGCGCCGCGCTGTACTACGACAGCGTGCTCGACGCGCTCAACGACCGCGGCCTGCCGTTCGAGCTGCCGAAAGAGGTCTACACGGGCCTCTTCAAGGCGCTCGTGTTCGGCGTGATCCTGTCGGTGATCTCGTGCTCGGCCGGCATCAAGGCCACCGCGGGCGCGATGGGCGTCGGCAACGCGACGCGCAAGGCCGTGCGCGACTCGATCATCGCGATCATCATCTGCAACTACTTCCTGTCGTGGCTCTTCTTCAACGCCTGAGAGCGCAGGACCTCGCATGAGCCGCGACGTGATCGTCCGCTTCGAGAACCTGAAGAAGGCCTTCGGGCCCAAGCAGGTGCTCAAGGGCGTCAACTTCGAGGTCTACCGCGGCGAGGCCTTCTGCATCATGGGCCCGTCGGGCTGCGGCAAGTCGGTGACGATCCGTCACGTGATCGGCCTGATGAAGAGCGACTCCGGGCGCGTCGAGGTCGATGGCCACGACATGAACACGATCGCGCGCGACGAGCTGCGCGCCCTGCGCGCGCGCATGGGCTACGTGTTCCAGGAGGCGGCGCTGCTCAACTCGCTTTCCGCCGGGGAGAACGTGGCCTTGCCGCTGCGCGAGACGACCGACCTGTCCGATCGCGAGATCCGCGAGAAGGTCAACGCGAAGCTCGCGCTCGTCAAGGTGCCCGACGTCTACGACAAGATGCCGAGCGAGCTCTCGGGCGGCATGAAGAAGCGCGTCGGGCTCGCGCGCGCGCTGATCACCGACCCCGAGATCGTGCTCTACGACGAACCGACCGCCGGCCTCGATCCGGAGATCTCGGCCTCGATCAACGGCCTGATGCGCGAGCTCGCGCAAGAGCTGCGCGTCACCTCGCTGATCGTCACCCACCACGTCGGCACCGTCCGCACCGTGGCCGACCGCGTCGGGATGCTCGACGACGGCGAGCTGCGCTACATCGGGACCGCCGACGAATTCCTGAACTCGACCGAGCCGCGCCTCGTGCGCTTCCTCGGGCCCAAGCTCGACTGAGGCTCCTCCATGGCCAACCAACGACAACTGCTGCTAGGCGCGTTCTTCGTCGTCGTGCTCTCGCTGCTCGGCGTGTACACGCTGTTCCTGACGGACTTCTCGCTGTTCAAGGAGCGCCACACGCTGGTCGTGCACTTCCCGCAGGCGAGCGGGCTGCGCCAGGGCGACTCCGTGCTCGTCGCGGGCATCCGCGAGGGCCGCGTGAGCACGCTGACCTACGATCCGAAGGCGCCGCTCGAGCGCCGCGTCACCGTCACGCTCTCGATGGACCAGAAGGTCGCGCTGCGCGAGGGCTTCGAGATCGCGATCTCGGACGCGACCGTGCTCGGCGGCAAGCACCTGCTGATCGATCCGGGCCCGCCGGAAGGGGCCCCGGTCTCGACCGACGCCCCGCTGCCCGGCAGCGTGCGCGGCAGCGCGCTCGATGGCCTCGGCAAGCTCGTCGACGAGAACGGCGCGAAACTCTCGGAGATCGTCACCGACCTGCAGGTGCTCGTCGCCGACGCCAAGGCCGGCAAGGGCACGGTCGGGCGCCTGATGCGCGACGACGAGCTCGCGAACGAGCTCTCCGCCGGCGTCGCGAGCGCGCGCAAGTCCTTCGACAACCTGCAGGCTGTTTCCGACGACATCCGCGCCGGCAAGGGCATCCTCGGACGCCTTGCGACCGACGAGGACCTCGCCACGCGCTTCTCGGAGGTGATCTCGAACCTCGAGCAGATCTCGAAGGACTTCGAGGTCGTCAGCGCCGACGTCGCGGCCGGCAAGGGCGTGATCGGGCGGCTCGTCAAGGACGAGCAGCTCGGCGCGGACGTCGCCGAGGCCGTCGCGACGATCAAGGACATCACCAGCCGCGTGAACAACGCCGACGGCTCGCTGTGGAAGCTGATCGAGGACGACGAGATCGCCGAGCGCCTCAAGGACTTCGCGGGCAAGCTCGACGAGGGCACGCTCGGCAAGCTCTTCACCAACGACGAGCTCTACACGAAGATCTCGAAGGTCGCCGACGACATCTCGGCCGCCTCGGGCGCGCTGCGCAACGCCGAAGGCACGCTCGGCAAGCTCGTGATGGACCGCGAGCTCTACGCCGAGATCCAGCGCGCGCTCTCGATCCTCACGCGCACGCTGCAGGAATTCCGCGAGGCCGCGCCGCTGACGGCCTTCTCCTCGGTCTTCTTCGCGTTCTAGCGCCGCGCCTCGAGCAGCCGCTCGATCCACTTGCCGATCTGGTCGGCCTCGAGGTGCACGCGCGTCCCGACCCGCGCGCTCCCCAGCGTCGTGCGCCGCAGCGTCTCGGGGATCAGCGCGACGCGGAACTCGCGGCCGCGCGGCGCGACCACGGTCAGGCTGACGCCGTCGACGGTGATCGAGCCCTTCTCGATCAGATAGCGCTCGAAGCCCTCGGGCACCTCGAAGTGCATCTCCCAACCGCCGTCGCCGCGCTCGTCGATGCGGGTCACCCGCCCCACGCCGTCGACGTGGCCGCTGACGAGGTGCCCGCCGAGGCGAGTGTCGAGCCGGGCCGCGCGCTCGAGGTTGACCCGACTACCCGGGCGCAGGTCGCCGAGCCAGGTGCGGTCGAGCGTCTCCGCCGACAGGTCGAAGGCGAGCCCCGGGGGGCCACCGGCGGGGTCGGCGACGAGCTCGACCACCGTCAGGCAGCAGCCGGAGGTCGAGATCGAGTCTCCCGGGCGGGCGCCCCAGTCGGCGGAGGGCTCCGGAACGACGACGCGGGCGCCGGTGCCGACCTGCTGGACAGACCGGACGGAAACGTGGGCCTCGACGATGCCGGTGAACATGGGCGCCGAGGCTAGCCGCACCTTCCGGGAAGGGCGAGTCCGGGCTAGAGCCACCCTCACCCCCGCTTTGGCCGGACCTTGACGCTCCGGGGGGGCGTGACTAACCTGTTCTGCCCTTCGAACGAGGCAGGCCCTCGTGCCGCTCTTTGCCATCCTTACCCTCTTTCCCGAGGCGATCGAGCCCTATCTGGGCGCGAGCATTCTCGGTTCGGCCCGCGAGCGTGGTCTCGTCGAGGTCGTGACGATCGACTTCCGCGACTTCACGCGGGATCGTCACCGCACCGTCGACGATCGCCCGTTCGGCGGCGGACCGGGCATGGTCTTGCGACCGGAGCCGATCGCCGAGGCCGTCGAGTGGCTCGAACGTCGCCACGGCAGCTTCCGCAAGCTCGCCATGTGCCCTTCGGGCCGACCTTTCCGGCAGGCTTTCGCCGAGGACCTCGCGCGCTCCGAGCGTGTGCTGTTCCTCGCGGGCCGCTACGAAGGTTTCGACGAGCGCGTGCGCGAGGAGCTCGGCTTCGAGCTCGTCTCGCTGGGCGACTTCGTGCTGTCGGGCGGCGAATTGCCGGCCCTGTGCGTGCTCGAAGCCGCCGCGCGCCTCCTGCCGGGCGTCCTCGGTCACGAGGAATCCGCCGTGCAGGACTCGTTCTCCGGCGCCGAGCGCCGGCTCGACCACCCCCACTACACCCGCCCGCGGGTGTGGCGCGGGAGAGAGGTTCCCGAGGTCCTCCTGTCCGGAGACCACGCGCAGATCGACCGCTGGAGGCGGGCGGCCGCGCTGCACCGGATGCGCGAGACCCGACTGGACCTGCTCGCGGGCACACCCCCGCCCGCCGATCCGCTCCCCCCGAACACCTAGACCAAGACTTTCCAACCACGAACACGCGCCGCGGCCAACACGCCCGCGCGAGAACCTTGGAGCCAACATGCACCGGATGCAGAAGATCGAACAGGAACTGGGCAAGAAGACCCTGCCCAACATCAAGGTCGGCGACACCGTCGAGGTGCACTACCTGATCAAGGAAGGCGACAAGGAGCGCGTGCAGCTGTTCATCGGCACGGTGATCGCGCTCAAGGGCCGCGGCATCCGTCGTTCGGTCACGGTGCGCCGCATCGTGCAGAACGAAGGCGTCGAGCGCGTCTTCCCGCTGCACAACCCGCGCGTCAAGGACATCGTCCCGACCCGCCAGGGCGAGACGCGCCGCTCCAAGCTCTACTACCTGCGCGACCGCGTCGGCAAGTCGACGCGCCTGCGCGAGGTCTTCGGCGAGCGCGAAGCGGCCGACGACTCGGCCGAGCCCGCGGCTACCAAGTAACCCGGGTACTCTGGCCCGTGCGCCGGAAACCCACTCCTCCCCTACGGATCGCCGTGCCGCGCGCCCGGCGATCCGCTGCCTTTCCAAGCTGACCTACGCCTACCGCTCGAACCCGGCCCGCCCCGGGGCAGTTCGAGCCCGAAAAGAGCCCGCCTGACATGGTCGAGAACGCTGGACGCAAGGTTGTTCTGATCGTCGCGCTGATCGTCGCTGCGATCGCCCTGCTCGCCTACAAGCCCCTGACGTCGGGTCGCGCGCCCTTCCCGCTCGGCCTCGACATCGCCGGCGGCGAGCGCCTCCTGTACCGCATCGACCTCGACCAGGCCGCCAAGGAGGGCCTGGCGTCCGAGACCGGCGACACGTCCGACCTGATGCAGCAGACCATCCAGGTCATGCGCGAGCGCTGCGACAAGGCGGGCAACACCGAGGCCGTCATCCGCCGCCTCGGCTCGGACCGCATCGAGGTCAACCTCCCGCGCGTGTCGACGGCGCGCACCACCCTCGTCACGGCCAAGCTGGCCCAGGCCATCGGCACCGACCTGCAGGCGGTGGTGCTGATCGACGCCCCGCAGAAGGTGGTCGAGTCGTTCCCCGGCAGCGGTGGTGTGCTCAAGATCGGCAACGAACGCCTCTCCTACTCGCTGCGCGTCGGCAACCAGCTCACGCTGCGCGAGCGTGGCGTGCAGCGGAGCCCGATCGGGGAGCACGCGGTCGGCGCTTCGATCACGCTGATCGACAGCGACAACTTCCGGCGGACGCTCGAGAACCTCGGCGACATGCGCTTCCTCGCCGCGGCCCAGCTCGAGGACGTCAGCCGCACGGGCACCGACATGCTCTCGGCGGAGCAGAAGCTGCGCGACTGGCTGCGCAAGCCGGAGAACACCGCCGCCGACATCGACACGTACAACAAGCTCACGCAGGAAGCCGGTGGCCCGCCGCGTGGCATGGAGTGGTACCCGTACAAGATCCAGGAAGGCGAGGCGGTGCCGCCGATGGCCGACCGGCGCTTCCTGCTGGTCAAGCGGCCCGCGAGCCTGGAGGAGACCTTCACCGGCGCCGACCTGCTGCGCGTCGGACCCGGGCAGGACCAGGCCGGTTACCCGGCGATCGAGTTCACGATGAACGACGCGGACGGCACGGCCTCCCGCTTCGGTCGCTTCACCGAGAAGCTCGTCGACAAGCAGCTCGCGATCGTGATGAACGACGAGATCGTCACGGCGCCGAACATCAACTCGCCGCTGTTCGGCAACGCGATCATCGAAGGCCGCTTCGGCCTCGCCGAGCGCGACGCGATGGTCACGGTGCTGCGCTCGGGCTCGCTCCGGATCAAGCCGACGCTCGAGGCCGAAGAGACCGTCGGCGCCTCGATCGGTGACGACTACGTCCGCAAGAACCTCCTCGCGGGCGCGACGACCCTCGCGCTGATCATCGGCTTCCTGCTGGTCTACTACCGCCGCCTGGGCATGTGGGCCGCGCTGATCCTGCTGCTCAACCTGACGCTGCTGATGGCGGGCATGGTGCTCGTCAACGGCACGCTGACGCTCGCCGGCATCGGCGGCATCGTGCTCACGGTCGGCATGGCCGTCGACGCGAGCATCCTGATCTTCGAGCGCATCCGCGAGGAGCAGTCGAAGGGCCGCAAGCCCATGCAGGCCGCCAAGGACGGCTTCGATCACGCCATGAGCGCGATCGTCGACGGCAACCTGACGACCCTGATCACGGCCTTCATCCTGATGTACGTCGGCACCGGCACGATCCGCGGCTTCGCGGTCACGCTGACGATCGGCATCATCACGACGATGTTCTGCGCGCTCGTCGCGCTGCGCGTGTGCGTGCACTACGAGCTCAAGCGCGGCGTGCAGAGCTTCGAGATGCGGGAGTTCTTCCGCAACGCGAACTTCAAGTTCATGGCCTACCGCAGGCCCGCGCTCGTGATCACGGGCACGCTGCTCGTGGCCGGCGTCGCGCTCTTCGCGTGGCTCCCCAACCAGCGCAAGTACGGCATCGACTTCCTCGGGGGCGCGACGGTCAAGGTCCGCACCGAGCAGCCGATCTCCGCCGACGACCTGCGCGGTCGCGTCGAGAAGCTGGGTGGCGCGATGGCGACGGCGGAAGTCGTCGACCTGCCCGGTTCGCGCGACAGCGACGGGCGCGCCCGCGAGTTCCGCATCACCTTCAAGTCGAGCCCCGAGACCGCCAAGGGCGAGGGCAAGGATGTCGAGCGCCAGTTCCGTCAGGAGATCGCCGACGGCCTCGCCGACCTGCTCCAGAAGGGGCCGATCGAGCTCGCCGTGACCGGCGACTCCGCGAACGGCACGCTCTACTTCGAGAGCGTCCACTCCGCCACGGACGTGCAGACGCAGCTCGCCAGCGCCGGCTTCACCAACGGCGTCGCGACCGGCCGCGAAGGGCAGGCGAACGTGTTCGCCGTCCAGGGCAACGTGGCGGGCGGCATCGACGCCGAGTCGCTGCGCAACGCGCTCGCCACGGCCTTCGAGGGCCAGAACGACAGCGCGGGCCGCGAGTACAAGCTCGCGCTGCCGATCCCCGAGTCGAGCGTCGTCGGCGCGCAGGTGGTCGGCGAGTTGCGCGACTCGGCCATCAAGGCGCTCGCGATCTCGTCGCTCCTGATCCTCCTCTACATCCGCGTGCGCTTCGCGGAGTACAGCTACGGCTGGGCCGCTCTGCTCGCCGACCTCCACGACGTCGTCGCGACGCTCGCGGCGATCGCGTTCCTCGTCTGGGTGCCGTGGATCAAGGTCGAGATGAACCTGACCATGATCGCGGCCTTCCTCACGATCCTCGGCTACTCGCTGAACGACACGATCGTCGTGTTCGACCGCATCCGCGAGAACGGCCACGCCATGCAGGGCAAGTCGTACGGGGACATCGTCAACATCTCGCTCAATCAGACGCTCTCGCGCACGGTCATCACCTCCGGCGTGACGCTGCTCACGGTGCTCGCGCTCGTCCTCCTCGGCGGCCCCGGCGTCTACGACTTCTCGCTGACGCTCCTCATCGGGTTCATCGCCGGCGCCTACTCCACGGCGTTCGTCGCCGCCCCGCTCGTCTGGGGCTGGACGACCCGCGGCAAGGAGGAGGCCCCCAAGTCGGCCTGAGGCGGCGGCTCAGCCAGAACTTCGCCGCGGCTCCCCGCGGCGACATCTCCGCCGCTGCGGGCAGCGGCGCACCACAGGGAGTTGGCGAGTGAAGACGTTCACGACCGACCGGATCCGCAACATTGCCCTGGCCGGCCACCCCGGCAGCGGGAAGACGACGCTGACGGAGGCGCTGCTGTTTCTGACGAAGTCGACGGATCGCCTCGGCCGGGTCGAGGACGGCAACACGGCGAGCGACTGCGACGCCGAGGAGATCCGCCGCCACATCTCCATCCTCGCGGGCGTCGTCCCCGCGGTCCACCGCGACACCAAGATCAACATCATCGACACCCCGGGCACCGCGGACTTTCTCGGCGAGATCCGCAACGGCCTCCGCGTCGCCGACGCGTGCGTCATCACCGTCGACGCCACCGCGGGCGTCGCCGCCGGCACTGAGCTCGCCCTCGAGACCGCCACCGAGTTCGGCCTGCCCGTCTGCTTCGTCGTCACCAAGCTCGACAAAGAGCACGCGGACTTCGAGAAGGCGGTTCAGTCGATCCGCGACGAGCTGGGCATCAACGCGACGCCGGTCGTGCTGCCCATCGGCAAGGAGGCGAACTTCAAGGGCCTCGTCGACCTGATCGAGAAACACGGCATCGCCTACGACGACCGGGGCACGGGCAAGAGCATCGACGTCCCGGCCGACCTGAAGGACGGCTACGCCGCGGCCGAGACCGCCCTGCAGGAGTCGGCCGCGGAGGGCAAGGACGAGCTCATCGAGAAGTACTTCGAGCACGGCGAGCTGAGCGACGAGGAGGTCCGGCAGGGACTGCACGCGGGCTTCCTCGCGCGGCGCGTGTGCCCGATCTTCTGCCTCTCGTCGGCCAGCCTGACGGGCGTTCAGCGTCTCCTCGACTTCATCGTCAACGTCTTCCCCGCGCCGCACGAGCGCGCCCCCTTCCGGGCGAAGGACGGCGACAAGGAGGTCGAGATCGCCTGTGACGCGGCGGGCAAGCCCGTCGCGTTCGTCTTCAAGACGGTCAGCGACCCCTTCACCGGCAAGGTGACTCACTTCCGCGTTCTGAGCGGGACGGTCGGCGACGATGTGCACCTGACCAACGTCGGCAAGAGCGCCGACGAGCGCCTCGGGCATCTCTTCGCGGTGATCGGCAAGAAGCACGAGGCGCTGAGCGAGGTCCACGCGGGCGACATCGCCGCCTGTGCCAAGCTCAACGTCACGCTCACGGGCGACACGCTCGCCGATCCGAAGGTGACGGCGGCCGTGGTCCCGACACCGCTGCCCGAGCCGACGACACAGATGGCGATCCACGCCAAGAGCAAGGGAGACGAGGAGAAGATCGGCGTTCACCTCCACAAGCTCACCGATCAGGACCCGACGCTGCACGTCGTGCGCCAGGCCCACCTCGCCCAGACCGTCCTGATGGGGATGGGCGAGACACATCTGGACGTCGTCCTCAACCGGCTGCGCGAGATGGCCAAGATCGAGCTCGAGCTCCGCGTCCCGCGCGTCGACTACCGCGAGACGATCACCGGCAAGGCACAGGACGTCTACCGGCACAAGAAGCAGACCGGCGGCGCGGGCCAGTTCGGCGAGGTGCATCTGCGGCTCGAGCCGCTCGCCGAGGGCGGCGGGTTCGAATTCGTCTGGGAGGTCGTGGGGGGCAACATCCCGACGAACTTCAAGGGGGCGTGCGAGAAGGGCATCCGCCAGGGTCTCGAAGGCGGGATCCTCGCCGGCTGCCGCGTCGTGGACATCCGGGCCGCTGTCTACGACGGCAAGTATCACCCCGTGGACTCGAAGGACATCGCCTTCCAGATCGCCGCGTACGAGGCCTTCAAGAAGGTCGCCGCGATGGCCAAGCCGGTGCTGCTCGAGCCGATCTGCAGGATCGCCATCACCGTGCCCGAGCGATACATGGGCGACATCATGGGCGACCTCAACAGCAAGCGCGGGCGCATCATCGGCACCGACGCCCAGGGCAAGAAGACCGTCATCAACGCCCTCATCCCTCAGGGCGAGATCTTCACCTACTCTCGCGACCTGCGCTCGCTCACCCAGGGGCGCGGCACATTCACCGTCGCCTTCGACCACCTCGAGCGCGTCCCGCCCGATGTCCAGGCGAAGGTCGTCGCCGCCTATCAGAAGGAGAAGGAGGAGGCGCACTGAGGAGCGAGCCCGGGCGCAACCTCCGGCTTGCGGTTTGAGGCGCGCTCTGCGTTCCTCGCGGGCGATGGCTCCGCGACCTCCCTTCCTGCCACTCATCGCCGGCTCTCTGCGGGCCCTCGCGGGCGAGCTGAGGCCGGCCGGCACGGCTGCCCGCAC
>JABWBL010000617.1 GCA_013360535.1 Planctomycetaceae bacterium | reverse complement strand
CCCGCCGAACGCTCCCGTCGCGACGACGACCTGGCCCGCTCGCGCGCGACGCCGCGAAGGCGCGACGAGACCACGCTCGAGCTCTCCGACCGCCGTCACCGACAGCGACAACGGCCCACTCGCGCACGTCGTGTCCCCACCGACGACTTCCGCACCGAAGGCACGCGCCGTGCGCTCGGTGGCCGCGAGCAACTGCCGCAAGCGCGTTTCGTTCGCATCGCGCGGCGCTCGCAACGCGATCAGCACCGCGCGCGGGTTCGCCCCCGTCGCCGCGAGGTCACTCAACGACCGCGCACAGGCCTTGTGCCCGACGAGCCCCGCTCGCTCCCCCACCTCGAAGTGCACCCCTTCGACGACCGTGTCCACGCACACCACCGGCCGCGCCAGCGCCTTCGCCAGCACCGCCGCATCATTGCCCGCCTCCAGCGCCGCCCTCCTCTTCGGCCAGCGCGCCAGCCACCTGTGCAGGGAGTCCTCGTTCCAGCTCATGTTGGCACACAGGGTACTTCGCCTCGCGCCCGTTTCGACGCCTTCGCTCCAGTCGTGGCGCACGGAGTTGTGAGATGTCCCTTCACCTCCTTCGCGCTGCCAGGCTCACGGCACCGACGGCTTGGACCTCCCTGACCGCGTTCGCTTCGCGCGACTTGGCGTCAGGGAGTGCGGCACCACCGCTCGAACGCCAGCCAGTCGCTGACGACGAGGGCATGGTCGTGGACGGCGACCGGCTGTGCGCCCTCGAGGCGCGGCAGATCAGGATCGGTGAGGAAAGCGAGCAGCAACTCTAGCGGCACCCGTCGACGCTCATCCCCGCGAGTGTCGTTGCCGCAGAAAGAGCGAACGTCGAGCGCCACCCAGGCTCGGCCCCAGGCATCGATCTCGACGCCGTTGTGCAGCAACGTGTCGCGCACTTCGGGCCATCGGTGCAGAGCTCCTAGCTTGGGGACGTGGAGCGAGGTCCCGTCGTCGAAGTGAAGCGTCCCATCGTCCGCGGTGCCGATGACCACTCGCGGTGCGTCCAGCTCTTCCCACACGGCGTCGGAGCAACCGCTCGCCAACGCCAGACAGGCCGCAACCGACATCGCAAGGACGGTTCGTCGGAGGCTCGACGCGAAGGGCGTGTGGGAACCGGTTGCCTTCATGTGCAGCGAACCGATGGGACGACACCGAGCGCTGCGACTTCCCAGTGTCTTGCACGGAGGCGCACTTCAGGGCTGCGCCGACGCGGAGCGAAAATCCCGCCCGGCGCGCCAAAATTCACGACGCGTTCAGCGTGGACCGATCCGCTCTGCCGCGGCTATCCACTCGGCACGGGGCCTATTCACCCTCGGCTGCATCCGGCTCTGGGTTCTCGAACGCGAGAATCAATTCACGGTCGTACACGTCCAGAACATCGCCTTCTCCATAGTGCTGGTGGCTGCCGGGTTTGCCGTGGAGTGCCAGCTGGATGAGCCTGCGGGCGAGATGGGTCAGGCCTTCGGCGTTGCCGCTCAACTTCATCGAGCGTCCGCCGTCGCACTCTCGGAAGGCGGCGAAGAGCGAACTCCGCGTCTCGAGCGCGAGACGCGTCTGCTCGCGATCCAACTCGTCCAGCAGACGACCCACTTGTTCGAGCTTCTCTCGTGACTGTCCGTGCATTCTCCCTCCAGCACCGTCGCGGGGCTGAGCGGATTCTGACCGGGCGCAAGCCCGGCCACAACGGCGCGAAAGCGGAACGACTGGCGCGCGAGGTCGCGAGGTTCAAGAACTTCCGGTTCGGCCTTGGGGCGGCGCGACGGCGCTCCAAGCGGCGACGAACTCGCGCGTGCGCAGCGCGGGGTCGGGGGCGGCGAGCAGGCCGGAAAGCACGGCGATGCCGCGGGCGTTGGTGCGCGCGACGGCGGAGGAGTCGGACGGGGTGAGGCCGCCGAGGGCCCAGATGGGGATCGGCGTGGAGCGCACGGCGCTCGCGAGCGCTTCGAAGCCGATGCCTTCGACGCGTGTGCCGGATTTCGAAGTGGGCTTCACGGGGCCGTGCACGAGGTAATCGGCGTCCGACCAGGACTCGCGCGCGTCGTGAGCGTGCGTCGAGAGGCCGAGAGCGATTTCGGGCGCGAGCCAGCGGCGCACGTCGCGAGGCGCGAGCGAGCTGCCTCCGAGGTGCACGGCGTCGGCGCCGCAGGCGAGTGCGAGGTGCGGGCGATCGTGGAGACAGAGCCAGCCGTCGCAGGCGCTCAAGCGCGCGCGCAGCGCGAGTGCAAGCGTGAGGAAGTCGCGGTCGGCGAGGCCGCGCTCGCGCAG
>JABWBL010000616.1 GCA_013360535.1 Planctomycetaceae bacterium | reverse complement strand
GCGCCGCCCGCGCCCGGCCGTCTGCTCGCGCGCGACGAACACGTCGCCGTGCCGCGCGATTCCGGCGGAAAGGGCCGCGAACGCGCGCTCGCTGGTCGAGTCGACGCGTTCGTGGAGCTGGACGCGGACTTGCACCGCGGGAGGTCAGGCCTCGAGATCGCCGGAATCCGGCGACAGGAGACCCTTCAGGCGCGCCATCACGTTCGAGTGGATCTGGCACACGCGCGACTCGGTCAGCGCGAGCATCTCGCCGATCTCGCGCATCGTGTGACCGACGTCGTAGTACTGCTCGATGATGAAGCGCTCCTTGTGGTTGAGCGACTTCGTGATGTAGAGCATCAGGTCACGGCGGTTGAGCTCGTTGACCGGATCGGAGGCCTTCTCGTCCTCGACGATCTCGATCTTTTCGGTGCCGCCGTCGTCGTCGTGGTCGCTGTAGCGCTCGTTGATCGACACCATCGACTTGGCGCGCGACTGCGTCAGCTCGATCGCGAGCTCGCTGTGGTCCATCTGCAGCGCCGTCGCGAGCTCGGCGTGGGTCGGCTCGCGACCGTATTCGCCCTGGAGCTGGCGCAGCGTCTTCTCGATGCGGCTCGCCTTGAGGCGCACGAGGCGCGGCACCCAGTCCTGCGAGCGCAGCTGGTCGAGGATCGAGCCGCGGATGCGCGTCGTGCAGTAGGTCTTGAACTTGATGCCGCGGTCGGGATCGAAGCCGCGGATCGCGTCCATCAGGCCAAAGGCGCCGGCGCTCTCGAGGTCGCCGAGCTCGATCGACTTCGGCAGCGTCTGCAACAGGCGCTCCGCGATGTGCTTGACGAGCGGGAGGTGCGCTTCCATCAGGACGTTGCGCATGTCCTCGACGTACTTCTCGTCCTTGGGCCGCGCCTGCGCACCCTTGCGGTAGTAGGCCCAGATGTCCTCGGTCGGCATCTGGCGCAGCTCCTCGAGCGTCGGGCGCTCGGGATTCTTCGGCTTGATCGACACGCGCGGCGCCTGCTCGGCCGCCACTACGGTCTCGACCTCCTCGATCGGCGTCGGCTCCGGCTTGGGAGCGACCTTCGCGCTCTCCTTCGGCGCGAGCTTGCCCTTCGCGGGCGCCTTCGCGGCCGTCACCTTCGGCGGCGCGCCCTTGGCGGCCTTCTCCTTCGGTGCCGCCTTCGCGGACGTGGCCTTCGTTTCCTTGCCCTTCGAACGCTGCGCTGTGACGGAGTTCCCCATGGCTTCCTTCGTTGTCGGCTTGGGGCTCTCGTTCTTGAGCGGCTTCTGCGGCGTTTTCTTCGACTTCGCGACCTGCTCGCGCGGCGCACGTTCCGGCTTCGCGGGCTTGGCGGCGGCTTTCCCCGCGGTGGAGCGGCCGGGCAGCGCGGCCTTGGGCTCGCGCGCGGGCTCCGACTTGCCACGGGCCTGCACGGCGGTCTTCTTGGTGCCGGCGGGTGCGGCGAGCTTCGCCGGAGTCTTCTTGGAGGCCATGGCGGGACCCTAGTACTTCACCAGCGAATGGACGGGCACGTCCGCCAGGCGCTGGCGGCCGTTGAGGAACATCAGCTCGATCACGAAGGCCGTGCCGACGATCTCGCCGCCGATCTGGCGCATGAGCTTGACCGCTGCGCCCATCGTGCCGCCCGTGGCGAGCACGTCGTCGACGAGGAGCACCCGCTGGCCGCGCTTGACCGCGTCGACATGGATCTCGATGCGGTCGGTGCCGTACTCGAGGTCGTAGCTCTGGCTGACGGACTTGTAGGGGAGCTTGCCCGGCTTGCGGATCGGCACGAAACCCTTGCCCGTGCGCAGCGCGAGCGGGGCCCCGAACAGGAACCCGCGCGACTCGATGCCGCACACGACGTCGTAGGACGAGCTGGGGACGAGCGCGATCAGCTGGTCGATGCACTGGCTGAACGCCGCGCTGTCCTGCAGGAGCGGAGTGATGTCCTTGAACAGGATGCCCGGCTTGGGGAAGTCGGGAACATCGCGGATGAAGCGCTCGATCACCGTGGGGCCTCAGGTCGGGCGGGGGGTGGAAAAAGTTGACAGGTCGGGGCGAGGGCGGTCCCGCCGCGGGGAGAGCGGCCGTGTGGGCGGAGCCTCACATTTCCTCCGGTGCGGCGACACCCAGGAGTTGCAAACCGTTGCCCAGAACGGACTTGGAGCAGCGGACCAGGGCGAGCCGGGCCGCGCCCGCGGCCGCTTCGCTGCCGAGCACGCGGTTGTCGGACGAGCTGACCCAGGTCGAGACGTCGCGGGCGAGCGCCAGCAGGTACTGGGAGAGCTCGCTCGGCTCGGCCCGGGCC
>JABWBL010000615.1 GCA_013360535.1 Planctomycetaceae bacterium | reverse complement strand
CTGACGGCGCAGCTCGTCGCCGCGGGCGCGCGCGTGCTCGCGGTCGAGATCGACGAGCGGCTCGCGACGTTCTCGCGCGAATTCCTGGGCGAGGAGCGCGTGCAGTGGCTCGTGCGCGACGCGCTCGAGTCGAAACACGCGCTCGCTCCCGAGCTCGTCGCCGCGCTGCCGACGGGCGGGCCGTGGAAGCTCGTCAGCAACCTGCCCTACTCGGCGGGGACACCGATCCTCGCGGCGCTCGCGCGCCTTCCCAACCCGCCGGTCTCGTGCACGGTGCTGCTGCAGAAGGACCTTGCGGTGCGCCTCGCCGCCGAGCCGGGGGGGCGCGAGTGGGGGGCGATCAGCGCCCGCTTGCAGGCGGTGTATTCGGTCGAGCACCGCCGCGACCTCGGGCCGCAGCTCTTCTGGCCGCGGCCGCAGGTCGACAGCTCGTTGCTCGTGATGGAGCTGCGCCCGGAGCGTCCGACCCCGGCGGAGCTCGTCGAGCTCGACCGGCTGCTCGACGTGCTCTTCCAGCAGCGACGCAAGACCGTGCGCAACCGCCTCGCGGACTTCTTCGACTCGAGCGAGGTCGCGCTGGCAGCCTGCGCGGCGGCCGGCATCGATCCGCAGCTGCGTCCCGAGGACGTCCCGGTCGAGCCGTGGGTCGCGCTGGTGCGCTGGGCAGCGGCGCGGGCGGGTTAGGGACCTCCAAACCAAGATCTTTCTGGACTTTTCCGGCGCAGCGGTTCCTCGGGCCTTGCCTCGCCCCGCAGGCGGGCCTACACTCCCGCGCTTCGGAAACGCTGGATCCGGCTTTCTTCACGTTTCGCCGCCCAACCCACCTGGGGCGCGACCCCGCAGCCGACTGATTCTGGCCTCCGAGCGCCCTGCTTCTCGGCCCGTGACCCACTCCGGTGGGGCTCAGGCCCGTCCTCCGCGATCCGCCCGTCCGTCTCCGGTCGGGGCCGATTTCGAGGGGATCCGTGAGCCTCGCTCGCGGGTTGCAGTGGCTGTCCGGCCTTGGGCGACCCGCACCGAGCCCGCGTTCCAGCCGTCGGTCCTCTCCATGGGGCCAGCGACCGGCCCGTGGAAGTTCCTGCGCGGGCTCTTCCGACGGCTTTCGAGCGGTCTTCGATGCGAAGCGTGAACCAAAACCTGCGCCCCGTCCGTACGTCCGACCCCGCCCGCGAGGCGGTTGTAGGATTCCCGGACGGAACGAAGCAGCGGGTTTGGCGCTTGCATGGGACGGCCTCTCGGGGCGGTCGGATGGAGCGCCTCTGGCTGGGTTGACCGTCCTGCGTCCTCGACCGACCGCAGCCGGCCTCAGGCCGGCCTCCACCTCACCCCACGCCCCGACCTTTCCTTCGTGTCGTCCCTCGACTTCGAGCAGGCCAAGCAGCTCATCAAGGACCGCAGCCCGATCGTCGAGATCGTGCGCGAGCGCGTCCCCTCGCTGCGCCAGGCCGGTCGCCTGTGGGAGGCGTGCTGCCCCTTCCATCAGGAGAAGTCGCCGTCCTTCAAGGTCGACGTCAACCGCGGGACGTGGCACTGCTTCGGCGCCTGCAGCACCGGCGGGGACGTGATCGAGTTCATCAAGCGCCACGACAACGTCGAGTTCGTCGACGCGCTGCGCATCCTGGGCGAGCGCTGCGGCGTTCCGCTGCCGGAGAAGCGTGGCGCCGCGCAGGCCAAGGCCGAGCTCGAGCCGCGCTTCGAGCTGCTCAAGCGCGTCGAGGACTTCTACCGCCAGCACCTGCGCCGGCCCGAGGGGGTGCGCGCACTCGAGTACCTGCGCGGTCGTGGCCTGTCCGACGCGACGATCGAGGCCTTCGGGCTGGGTTACTCGCCGGCGAGCGGCACCGAGCTCGTCAACGTCGTCACGCGCAAGGGCCTCGACGTCGAGCGCCTGCTCGAGCTCGGCCTCGCGCGCTCCAACGAGCGTGGCGCCTACGACTTCTTCCGCGGGCGCGTCATGTTCCCGGTGCGCGACGAGAAGGGCCGCACGCTCGGCTTCGGCGCGCGGCGCCTGACCGACGACGACCCGTCGAGCCCCAAGTACATCAACACGCCCGAGACCCCGGTCTTCCACAAGGGGCGCGTGTTCTACGCCTTCGATCAGGCGCTCGCGCACGTTCGCCGCGCGCAGCACCTGATCCTCGTCGAGGGCTACACGGACGTGCTGGCCTCGCACCAGGCCGACCTGCGCACCGTCGTCGCCGTGCTCGGCACCGCGACCACCGAGGACCATGCCGCGCTCGTGCGGCGCTCGGGCGCGCGGCGCATCAGCCTGATGTTCGACGGCGACGAG
>JABWBL010000614.1 GCA_013360535.1 Planctomycetaceae bacterium | reverse complement strand
CGCGACGTTCGCCTCGGCGGCGGCGGTCGCGACCGGACTGGCGAGCGTGGCCGCGATGAACGGCGAGCCGACGCGTGTCTTGTGCTGGGCCGGCGACGGGGGCACGTTCGACATCGGCATGGCGACCCTGTCGGCGGCGGCGGAGCGCAACGAGGACGTGCTCTACGTCTGCTACGACAACGAGATCTACGGCAACACCGGCGGCCAGCGCTCGAGCGCGACGCCGCAGGGCGCGGTGACGACGACGACGCCCCGCGGCAAGACGCTGCGCAAGAAGGACATCCTCGCGATCCTCGCCGCGCACCGCATTCCCTACGCGGCGTCGGTGTCGCTCGCGCATCCCGAGGATGCCGTGCGCAAGTTCCGACGCGCGCTCGACGAACGCGGCTTCCGCTTCCTGCACGTGCTCGCGCCCTGCCCGACCGGCTGGAAGTCGGAACCGGCGGACGGCATCGAGCTGGTGCGGCTCGCGGTGCGCGCGGGGCTCTTCCCGGTGATCGAGATCTCGCACGGGCGGCGCACGGTGATCAACGTCGAGCCCGAGCTCGCGCTCGCGCCGCTGCGGCGCTACCTCGAGCTGCAGAACCGCTTCCGAGCGGACTCGGTCGATGTCGAGGCCTGGAACACGGCCCTTCGCGAGGACTGGGACGACCTGCGCCTGCGCGCGCACGCCACGCTCCCGGTCGCGGTGGGCACCACGGAGGGACGGACATGGTGAAGCCTGCAAACGTGGAGTCGACGACGCTGCGAGTGAAGGAGCTCTTCTGCGAGCGCCTGCAGCACAAGCGCACGCCCGAGGAACATCGCGCCTGCCCCTACTGCTCCGGCGACGAAGCGGCGATCGGCACGGGTCGGCGCGAGCTGTTCTGCGAGTTCCTGCGCGGGCGCGATCCGACGCACTTCGGATTCCCTGACGAGGGCGAGCGGCACCTGCGCGGCTGAGCTGCGGAGAAGCGCTCGCTTGCCCTGCGGCGGAGCGTTGCAAGTCGCGGAGGGAACCGCGGCGGCGGCGGCTTCGTCGGAACGAACGCTTGGGGCGCGACGTCGTGGGACGTACGGACGGGTGCGCCAGCCGGGGCGGGGCGGGGTGTCTCGACCGGGGAAAGCGGCCGAAACCGGCCGAGAAGTTCCGGCGTAAGGCCTTGAGAGGCAAGGATTTAGCTCCTAGCTTCCGGCCTCGACCTCAACTGCGAATATTTCCGCAGCCGAAGGGGTCGAGCACGGGCTTTTCGGGGTGGGGGGAGATTCGCGCTGGCGCAGCGATCCTGCGTTGATCGTGCCCGCCCGGTACGCCCAGAGACGTAAGCACGCGGTGCGTAGCCGCGCCTAGACTGCCTTGCATGGAAGCTCCGCTCTCCTCCACCGTCCGCGCCTTGACGGCGTCGGGTTCTGCTCGCCTCCTCGGCATCGGAAAGCGTCCGGAGCTTTGCCTCGTGGCGCTGGCCGCGGGCGTGTTGCTCGCCGCCTGCGGACCGACCGGCAACGGGCCGTCCGAGATGAGCGCCGCGGTCACGTACAAGCCCGAAGGGCGCGCGATCCGCTGGGACGCGACGCCTTCGCAGCGCTTCGGCATCTCGGCGAGCGACTTCGCGGGCGCCAAGGGCAACGCCTCCGCGCCCGAAGAGGGTGGCCTGCACTGGACGATGCCCGCCGGCTGGAAGGAGCTCCCCGCGGCGCAGTTCCGCAACCCCAACTTCCAGGTCGGCGCGAACCCTGATGCGCAGTGCTACCTGACGGTGCTCGCGGGCGCCGGCGGCGGCCTCGAGGGCAACGTCAACCGCTGGCGCCAGCAGGTGTCGCTGCCCGCGCTCGAAGCGACGGCGATCGCCGCGTTGCCGAAGGTCGAGTGGCTCGGACAGGCCGCGACCTTCTGCGACTTCGTGGGCGAGTTCACCGGCATGAGCGGCGATCAGGCGCCCGTCAGCCGTCGGCTGGTCGGCCTGATCCTGATCGGGCAGGAAGAATCGCTGTTCCTCAAGATGCTCGGTCCCGCGCAGGAGCTCGACGGACAGATCGCCAACTTCATGGCGCTCGCGCAGTCGTTCCACGGCGGCGAAGGGCACAGCCACGAGGGCGAGAGCAGCGGCGCGAGCGGCTCCGGCAACGCGAAGGTCGCTCCGCCGATCGATCCGTCGCAGGGCCTCCCGGCCGACCATCCGCCGATGCCGGGGCAGCAGAAGCAGACCACCACCAAGCCCACGACGGGTGAGATGCCCGCCGGCCATCCGCCGGTCGGCGCGAGCGGCGGTGCGGTCGCGCAGGGCGCCGATCCGATGCGCAGCGAGATGCTCGC
>JABWBL010000613.1 GCA_013360535.1 Planctomycetaceae bacterium | reverse complement strand
AGGCCACGAGGCGCGCAAACTCCGCCGTGCGCCGCAGTGCAGCGCGGGCGTCTTCGTCGGGACGCGGCTCGAGCTCGCGCACCGCACGCTGGCCGAGCGTGCTGCGGGCGAGCTTCTCGAACAGCGCGCGCACGTCGGAGAGGTCGAGGCCGCTCGAGTGGAACTGCAGCTTCGGCGGGGCCTTGGAATCCTTGCGCATGCTGGTGGGCCCGTCGCGACGGAGCAGGCGATTGTAGAAGCTCCCCCGCTCGTCCGCCTACCATGGTGGGCATGAGCCACGGCACCACGGACCGTTTCGAGACCCGCGCCATCCACGCCGGACAGGAGCCCGATCCGCACAACGGCGCGATCATGACTCCGGTCTACTTCACGAGCACGTACAAGCAGGACGCGCCCGCGCAGCCGCGCGGCGGCTACGAGTACTCGCGCACGTCGAACCCCACTCGCACGGCGCTGCAGGACAACCTCGCGGCGCTCGAAGGTGGCGCCTGGGGCCTGTGCTTCTCGTCCGGCCTCGCCGCGACCAACGCGCTGCTCGACCGCCTCGTGCCCGGCGACCACGTCGTCGCCGGCAACGACCTCTACGGCGGCACGTACCGCATTTTCCGCCGTGTTTTCGAGCGCTACGGCATCCGCTTCAGCTTCGTCGACACGACCGATCCGGCCGCGGTCGAGGCCGCGCTCGAGCCGACGACGCGCTACGTCTACGTCGAGTCGCCCTCGAACCCGCTGCTCGCCGTCTCCGACATCGCGGCGCTCGCCAAGGTCGCGCACGCCAAGGGCAAGCTGCTCGTCGTCGACAACACGTTCGCGACGCCGTTCCTGCAGCAGCCGCTCGCGCTCGGCGCCGACCTCGTGCTGCACTCGCTGACCAAGTACCTCGGCGGCCACTCGGACGTCGTCGGCGGGGCGCTGATCGGCAACGCCCCGAAGCTGCGCGACGAGCTCGCCTTCTTCCAGAACGCCGTCGGCGGAACTCCGGGCCCGATGGACGCGTTCCTCGTGCTGCGCGGCACGAAAACGCTCCACGTGCGCATGGAACGGCACTGCGAGAACGCGCTCGCGCTCGCGCGTTGGCTCGAGGCGCGCCCCGAAGTCGCGCGGGTGATCTACCCCGGCCTCGCCTCGCACCGGCAATTCGCGCTCGCCAAGCGCCAGATGAAGGCCTTCGGCGGCATGGTGAGCTTCGAGCTCGCGGCGGGCCTCGAAGCGGCCAACACGGTGGCCTCGACGACGCGCCTGTTCACGCTGGCCGAGTCACTCGGCGGCGTCGAGTCGCTGATCGAGATCCCGGCGAGCATGACCCACGCCTCGATCCCCGCGGAGACGCGCCGCTCGCTCGGACTCGCCGACGGCCTCGTGCGGCTCTCGGTCGGGATCGAGCACGTCGACGACCTGCGCGCGGACCTCGAACAGGCCTTCGCGAAGGCCCACAAGCAGCGCTGAGCGAGCTCAGGGCGCCTCGCGAAGGCCCCGGAGCACTCCCCTCCCAGGGACTGACGCCAGCCCAGACGAACCCGCAACTCAGAACGGCGAGTTCGACGGCGGCGGCTTCGGCGTCGGCGGAGTCGGCGGCGGGGGCTTGGTGGCCGCGGGCTGCACCGGAGCGACCCGGGTCGGGCTCGGCGTCGGCTCGAGCGCGTCGTCGATGCGCTCGCGCATGATGCGGCCGACCTTGAACTTCACCACGCGCTTCGCCGGAACCTGCACCTTCTGGAGCGTGCGCGGGTTCTGGGCGCGACGGGCGGCCCGGTCCTTGACCTCGAACACGCCGAACTCGCGGAACTCGAGCCGATTCCCGGCGGCGAGCTCGGTCACGATCTCGTCGAGGAAGCGCTGCAGGATGTCCTTGACGACGACCTTGGTCTGGCGGGTCGAATCCGCGATGCGGTTGACCAGCTCCTTCTTGGTGATCGTCTCGGGCTCGCGGGGCGCCATGGGGAAGTCGGCCCTGAGCGGTGGCTCCCGGGCTGGGACGAGTCGGAGTATCGGCCCTCCCCCCTCTCCAAGTCAAGACGCCCGCTAGGGTTACGACTGCGGGCCCGGCCGGGGGCGAGGCTCGATCACGAACGTCACGGGGCCGTCGTTCAGCAGTTCCACTTGCATCGAGGCCCCGAAGCGACCGCCCTGCGTCGCGATTCCAGTCCGTTCGAGCGCGGCCCGGAAGCGCTCGACGAGCGCGCGGGCGCGGCCGGGCTCCTCAGCCCCGTCGAAGGACGGCCGCCGCCCCTTGCGCAGGTCGGCGCAGAGCGTGAATTGGCTCACCACGAGCGCCGCGCCACCCACGTCGGCGAGGGAGCGGTTCATCCG
>JABWBL010000047.1 GCA_013360535.1 Planctomycetaceae bacterium | reverse complement strand
CGGGCTCGCGTCGCGCGACTACGCGCGGCTCGCGATCGCGGGGCGCGTCGGTGCCGCGACCTCGATCCGCAACTTCGCGTGGGCGGGAGCCTTCGCGAGCGTCGCGGCGCTCTCGCTCGTCTCGAGCGGTCCGCTCGTGTTCGCAGGCCCGTTCGTCGTCGCGAACCTCGTCACGTGGCTCGCTTATCGCTCGCTCGTGGGCCCGTGGAGCGCGGAGAGCGTCGACTCGACGTCGGACTCGTGGTGGGCTCGTGCGAGCGGCTGGGCGACGCTCGCGCGCTCTCCCGAACTTCCGCGCTACCGAACGGCCGTGAAGGACCTGCTCGGCTTCACGCTCGCGGCCGCGGCGATCACCTCCATCGAGCGTGTGCTGCTCGACCTGACCGCGGGTGCCGACCAGCTGAGCCTCTACAGCGGCGCCGCCGACCTCGCGCTGCGCATCCAAGTCGTCGGCTCAGCGCTGTCCGCCGCGATCTACCCGACCTTCGCGAAGCTCGTCAGCGAACGGGGCGAAGCGCAAGCCGCGCGCCAGTTCCTGCGTGTGGCGAGCTGGGTCGTCCCGGCGTACTTCCTCGGCTTGCTCGCGTTGCTCGCGCTCGATTCGACGCTGCTGAGCCTGCTCTTGGGCCCGGCTTTCGCGGAGAGCCGTCCGCTGTTCGTGCTCTTGCTGCTCGGCGTGTTCGTGCATTCCTTCGGCTACCTGCTGACGCCGTGGCAGAGGGCTCGCGGAGACTTCGCGACGCCACGCAAGAGCTACGTGCGCGCAGCGGTCGTGATGCTCGCGGTCGGTTGCCTCGCGGTTCCGGCCTGGGGCGCACTCGGAGCCGTGCTCGCCTACCTCTCGGCCCGGACGGCCGAACTGCAGCTCGCCATCGTCGAGCTGCGCCGCATGCCGCGCCACCTGCGCGCCGGTCGGAGGTTCGCGGCCGCGGCGGGCATGTTCGTCGTGCTCTGCGCCTTGTGCCTGTGGCGCTGGCAGGAGGCCGCATGAACGGGCTCGATCCGCTCGGGCTGCTGTGGATCCTCGCGCTGTGGGCGCTCGCGGGTCTCGGTCTGTGGATGCAACGTGCACGCTCGCCGCTCCACATGGCTACGGTCGCGCTCGTCGTCACGGGCCTGATCGGGTCGTTCTTCCCCTTCGCATCGTCGTTCATCGAGCCTTCGAGCTGGCGCAACCTGGACGTGCTGTCGCCATCGATCGTGCGCGCCTCGCAGCTGCAGTATGTGGCCTACGCGTGCGGGCTCGTGCTCGCGCTCGTCGCGGCGAACGGGCGTGCTCGGCGCACGCAGCCGAGTGTGGAGCCGCGCGACACGACCTCGCGCGACTTCGCTGCGTCGGCGCTCCTCGTCGGCGCCGGTCTCGCGATGTACGCGGTGTATGCCGAACGAGTCGGCATGAGCGCGCTCACCGATCGCGAGGACTACGCCGCCAAGTACCTCGCGAGCCAAGGCCTCGGACCGTTGCAGCTCGGCCTGCCGATGGCGATGGCCGGTTGCCTGTGGGCCGAAGCTTCGGAGCTCACGAGGGCTCGCAAGCTGCCGTTCCGCGCCGTCGCGCTCGCCATCGTGATCTGGAGCATCGCGTTCATCTCGGTGCGCACGAACGCCGTCGTCGTCGCGCTCGGCTACGCCTCGGTCCTCGCCCACCGCTCGCGCTTCGAGCTGCGCCGCATCCGTCCGGCGCTGGTCGTGGCCGGCCTCGTGGGATACGTGTTCCTCGAGTCGTTCGCGCTCTTGCGAGGCGTCTATCGCGGGGATCTCGAAGCGGCGATCGCGCGAGTCGCGGCCCAAGGCGAAGTCGTCCTCGGCACGGCGATCGGCGGCTCCGAGCTCTCGCACCCGTTCATCACGACGGGCGAAGTGCTGCGCTCGCGCGAGGCTGGCGAGCTCGGCGGAGAGAGCCTTTGGAACGGCGTGGCCGCCTGCCTGCCGCGTGGGCTGTATCCCGATCGACCGCCGTTCCTGAGCGAGCAGTTCGTGCGCTCGAATTATGCCGACCTCGCCTCGCGCGGAGGCGGTGCCGCGTTCAGCCTCGTCGCCGAGGCGTGGCTCAACTTCGGCTCGTTTCTCGGGCCATTGGCGTTCGGGCTCGCGGCGGGCTGGCTGCTCGTCGCCTGCGAGCGGCGGCGCGAGACCCATCCCGCGGGTCTCGTGGCCCGCGTCCTTCCCTACTTCGTGTTCTACGTCGCGATGCAGCATCGCAACGAGTTCGGCTCGCTCTTCAAGCAGGTGTTCATGTTGAGCCTCGTCATCGTGCCGGTCTGGATCGTCGCCGAGGCGCTCTCGCGCTCGCCGCGACGCGCCCGCGAGCTTCAACCGCTGCAAGGGAGGAGCTGAGGCATGTGCGGAATCAACGGCTATGTGTACCGCGCCGGCAACGTCGGCCAGCTCGAGATCGCCGAGTCGATGAACGCCGCGATGCTCCATCGCGGCCCCGACGAGGGCGGCGTGGCCGACACGGGCTTCGCGGCGCTCGCTATGCGACGCCTCTCGATCGTCGACGTGCGCGACGGGCACCAGCCGATGCGCTCCGAGGACGGCCGCTTCACGCTCGTGTACAACGGAGAGCTGTACGACTTCGCGAGCCTGCGTCGCGAGCTCGAGGAGCTCGGCCACACGTTCCGGACGCGCTCCGACACGGAAGTGCTGTTGCGCTCGTGGATCCAGCGCGGTCGCGAGAGCCTGGAACGCTTCAACGGCATGTTCGCGTTCGCGATCGCCGACCGACGCGACGGCAGCCTCGTGCTCGCCCGCGATCCGCTCGGCATCAAGCCGCTGTACTGGTGGCTCGGCCCGGGAGGCGAGCTCGTGTTCTCCTCCGAGCTGAAGAGCCTGCTCGCCCACCCATCGGTGCCGCGCAAGCTCGATCGGCGCTCGCTCGAGATGCTGCTCGTCGACCGGTACGTCGCAGATCCCTGGACGATGCTGGAGGGCGTCAAGCAACTGCCGGCGGGCTGCTGGCTGCGCTGGCGCGGCGGCGAGATCGAGATCGGGCGGTACTCGGAGTTCCGGCTCGATCCGCAGCCTTGTGGAGAGCGTGAAGCGCTCGCCGAGCTGCGCGAGAAGCTCGACGAGACCGTGCGCTCGCAGCTCGTCGCCGACGTTCCGGTCGGCGTGTTCCTCTCGGGCGGAGTGGATTCGAGCACGATCGCGGCCTACGCCGCGCGTGCCGTGCGGGAGGCCGGCGGCAAGCTCAAGTCCTTCTCGATCGGCTTCGACGATCCGCAGTACGACGAGAGCGAGCTCGCTCAGGCCGTGGCGCAGCACCTCGGCACCGAACACCACGTGCTTCGTCTCGAGAACTCGCGCTTCGACGTCTCGACGCTCGACACGATCCTCGACCACACCGGCCAGCCGCTCGGAGACACGTCCTGCATCCCGACGCTTGCCGTCTCACGCCTCGCCGCGAGCCACGTGAAGGTCGCGCTCTCCGGTGACGGCGGGGACGAGCTGTTCGGCGGCTACGAGCACATGTTCTGGGCCGCGCGCATGCGTTTCCTGAGCGAGACGACCCCGGCGCCGCTGCGACGCGCTGGCTCCGCCGTGCTGGCACAGGTCGCTCCGATGGTGAGCGGCACCCTCGCCACGCGCGTCCGGCGCGCGCGAAAAGGCCTCGAAATCTCGCTGCATTCGCCACTGGAGCAGTTCCGGCGCACGCGCGCGCTGTGGCAGCCGCAGGAGCTCGCGACGCTCTGCACGCACGACCACGCGGGCGAATCCCTGCGACGCGACGTCGACCTCGATCCGGAGCTCGTCGAGCGGCTCGAGCCCGAGGAACTGGTGATGCAGATCCTCGCCAGCGGCTTCATGACCGGCGCCATCCTCGCCAAGGTCGACCGCATGAGCATGGCCGCCAGCCTCGAGGTGCGCCCGCCGCTGCTCGACCGGCGCATCGTCGACTTCGCGCGACACCTCCCGCTCGAACACAAGGTGCACGGCCGCACAGGCAAGCACTTGCTGCGCGAAGCCGGACGCGACCTGCTGCCCGCAGCGGTGTACGAGCACCGCAAGCAAGGCTTCTCGATCCCGCTCCACCGCTGGTTCAACGCCGAGTTCTGGGAGCTCGTCGACGGGCTCTACGCGCCTGGCTCGCGCGCCGCGACTCTGTTCGATCGCGCAGCGTTGCAAGGCGTGCTCGACGACGGCCGCAAGGCAACGGAGAACGCTGGCACGCTGAGCGAGACCGCCGCGTCAACGCGGGTCTGGTTGCTGGCCTCGCTCGCGCGCTGGATGGAGCGCTACGGAGTGGCTGCGTGAAGCCGGTCCGCCCGTCGAAGCCCCGCGCCTTGCTGATCGGCCCGCTCCCGCGCGCCGGTCAGCCGATCGGCGGCGCTCAGGTCTCGTTCCGCGAGCTCTGCGACGGCTTCCGCACCAGCGGCACATTCGAGATCGACGTGCTCGACACGACGCGCGGAGCCACCTACTCCAAGGGCTGGCGCCGCACGCTGGGCAACGCGCTCGCGCTGGCTCGCGTGCTGCTCTCGCTGCTTCGTCGCGGTGCGCGCGCCGACGTGGTCGTGTTCAACGCTTCCGTCAACGGCTTGATGGATGCCGGACCATGGGTCCAGCGTGCCTGTCGGGCGCTCGGACGTCCGCTGGTGGTGCGGGCCTTCGGTGGAGCCCTCGATCTCGCGCAGGCCGGCACGACGCCCGCGCGGCGCGCGCGCCTCACGGAGCTGCTCGCCTCGAGCGCGCTCGTCTTGCTGCAAACCGAGCAACTCTGCGCGCACTTCTCCGGCTCCGGTGCGTTGCGGCGTCTCCCGACCACGCGCCCGCTTCCTTCACAGGTTCCTTCGGGACGCGCAAATTGCCGGCGTTTCCTGTTCCTCGCGCAACTTCGTCCTGAGAAGGGCTACGAGGAAGCGCTCGGCGCGCTCGAACTCTGTCCGGCGGACTGCACGCTCGACCTGTACGGCCCCGCACTGCCTGCGACGGACCTCTCGCGACTTCGTGCGCACCCACGGGCGAAGTGGCACGGCGAGCTGGAGCATCGCGACGTGGCGCGCGTGCTCGCCGAGCACGACGCGCTGCTCTTCCCCAGCCGCTACGAAGGCGAAGGCCTGCCCGGAGCGATCGTCGAGGCCTTCCAGCATGGCCTGCCGGTGATCGCGACGCGCTGGCGTGCTCTGCCCGAGCTCGTCCGCGACCACCACAACGGGCTGCTCGTGCCCGTTGGAGACGTCGCCGCTCTCGCGAATGCGATGGCCCGAATGGCCGAGGACGCAAGCCTCTTCCGGAACCTGCGCGCGGGTGCGCTGGCGTCCGGTCGCGAGCTCGACTCCACGCGCTGGCAGAGCCAGCTCGAAGGCTGGCTGCTCGATCTCTGCGCGCGCCCCGACACGCTCAAGTCCCCCACTCCCCACTGCAGCGAGGTTGCCCCGTGACTCCCACCGCTCCGTTGAATCCGCCGGCACGCCGCGCACGTCCGCTCGTGCAGTGGCTCGACCACAAGCTCTATCCCGGCGTTCCCAGCCGCTGGGATGACGAGCGCCTGCGCGCGGAAGTCCTGCGGCACCTTCGGCCTGGCGCACGCCTGCTCGATCTCGGCGCTGGAGCCGGCATCGTGCCGCAGATGAACTTCCGCGGCCTTGGCGCGACGATCTGCGGCGTCGATCCCGACCCACGCGTCGCGCAGAACCCGCACCTCGACGAGGCGCACGTCGGCTTCGGCGAGTCGATCCCGTACCCCGACGCGCACTTCGACGTCGTCGTCGCGGACAACGTGCTCGAGCACCTCGACGATCCCGACGCCGTCTTTCGCGAGGTTTCGCGCGTGCTGAAGCCCGGAGGCGTGTTCCTCGCCAAGACTCCGAATGCGTGGCACTACGTCCCGACGATCGCGCGCCTCACGCCGCTCTCGTTCCACCGCTTCGTCTGCCGCATGCGCGGCCGCGCCGGCGCCGACACGTTCCCGACCCGCTACCGCGCGAACACCCGCCCCGCGATCGCGACCATCGGCGCGCGCAACGGGCTCGAGCTGGAGAGTTTCGTCACGCACGAGGATCGCCCGGAGTACCTGCGCATCACCGCGCCGACGTACGTCGTCGGCTGGATGTACGAACGTGCCGTCAACACGCTGCCCGGTGGCGCGAGGCTTCGCAGCGTACTGATCGCGACACTGCGCAAGTCGGCCGAGCACGTCCGCAAGGCCGCCTGAGCCTCCCATGCACCTCCTCTTCCTCACCGACAACTTCCCGCCCGAGACGAACGCTCCGGCGACGCGCGGGTTCGAGCACGCTCGGCGCTGGGTGCAGGCGGGGCACCGTGTGACGGTCATCACGTGCGCGCCGAACTTCCCCGAAGGCAAGGTGTACGCGGGCTACAGGAACGCGTGGCACCAGCGCGAGACGATCGAAGGCATCGAGGTCGTGCGCGTCAAGTCGTTCATCGCGGCGAACAAGGGCTTCGCGGCGCGCATCCTCGACTACTTGTCGTTCATGGTGACCGGCTCGCTGGCCGCTCTCGCCGTCGATCGCCCTGACGTGGTGCTCGCGACCTCGCCGCAGTTCTTCTGCGCGGTCGGCGGCTGGCTCGTCGCGAAGGCGCGGCGTCGGCCGTTCGTGTTCGAGGTGCGCGACCTTTGGCCCGAATCGATCAAGGCCGTCGGCGCCATGCGTCAGGGGCGCGTGATCGAGGCCCTCGAGCGGCTCGAGCTTTTCCTGTACCGCCAGGCGAGCGGCGTCGTCGTCGCGACCGAGGCCTTCCGCGAGAACCTGCGCTCGCGCGGCATCGATCCGCGCAAGATCACGGTGGTGCGCAACGGCGTGGACCTGGCGCGATATGCCCCACGCGAGCGCGACGCCCAGCTGGCGGGCGAGCTCGGCCTCGAGGGCAAGTTCGTCGTCGGCTATCTGGGCACCCACGGCATGGCCCACGCGCTGCACCGCGTCGTCGAGGCCGCCGAGCTGCTCCGCGACGACCCGCGCATCCACTTCCTCTTCGTCGGCGGCGGTGCCGAGCGCGACTCGCTGGTCGAGCTCGCCCGCTCGAAGGGCCTGAGCAACGTCTCGTTCCACGCCTCGTTCCCCAAGGACGCGATGCCGCGCCTGTGGAGCGTGTGCGATCTGGGCCTCGTGCACCTCAAGGATCAGGATGTCTTCCGCACGGTGATTCCGTCGAAGATCTTCGAGTGTCTTGGCATGGGCGTGCCCGTGCTGTACGCCGGTCCGGAGAGCGAAGGCTCGCAGATCGTGCGCGAGGCCAACGGCGGCGTGACCTTGCCTGCGGAACGCCCGCACGAGCTGGCGGAAGCCGTGAAGGCGCTCGCGAGCGACCCCGAGCGCGTTCGTGAGCTCGCCGAGAACGCGCGCGCAGCCGCGCCGCGGTACGACCGGGAGCGCAATGCACTGGCGATGCTCGAAACGCTCGTGGCTCTCGCGCCGCGCACCGACTCAGCCGACGTCGCGCAGGAACGCACGGCGACCTGAGCACCTCACGGCGGCCTACAGCCCGTCGTGGTAGTCGCGGATGTCGATGCCCGTCTTGAGCACCTTCGCGGGCACGCCACCGACGACCGTGCGCGGCTCGACGTCCTTCACGACCACTGCGTTGGCGCCGATCACGGCCTCGTCTCCGATGCGCAGGGGGCCGAGCAGCTTCGCGCCCGAAGAAATCACGCAACGGTCGCCGATCACGGGCACCTCGGGGTGCTTCGAGCGGCCGCCGATCACGACGTGGGTGCCGACGCGGACGTCGTCGCCGAGCACGGCGGCGTCGTGGATCACGATGCCCATGCCCCAGTAGCCGAGCGACACCCGGCGGCCCAAGCGCGCGCCGGGACCGATCCAGCAACCGAAGACGAAACGGTTGACGAGCGCGATCAGCACCGGGAGCAACGGCACGCGCGCGCGGCGCAGGGCATGCGCGACGCGGTGCAGTCCGATGAGGATCCAGCTCACGGGCGCACCTCCGCACCGTGGGTCTGGGGCAGGGCCGCGAGCAGCGCTTCGAGGTCAGCCTCCTCGCGCGTCCACGTGCGGACGCGCGCGAGCGTGACGCGCGTCGAGCACGGCGCCGGCGGATGGCACAACACGAGCTGGCGCGTCGGCTGACGCTCGCCGAAGTCGGGACTCCAGAAGGCTGACACGATCTCGATCGTGTCGCGCGACTCGACCAGCACCTCGAGATCGTCGCGGCGCAGGATCACGCGGTGGAAGTCGTCGCGCTCGACACGCACCTGGGGATGCAAGAGCAGGCGCGACCTCACGACCTGTCCGGCGCCACCTTCGACGTCGTCCTGGATCGCCAGCGAATCTCCGCTCGCGATCAGCCGACGTCGATGGATCGGCGAGCCGCGCAGGTGCGCGTAGCCGTCGTGGGAGCCTTGCAGGACGAAGCCGAGCGCGTGGCTCTCGAAGCGCTCGAGCGTGACCCGCGGCCGGCGTCCGACGCGGAACGAAGACCAGAACTCGGCCTGATCGTGGTGGTCGAGCGTGAGCGTGTTGTGCGCGCGCGTCGAGCGCGCCTCGTCGCGCAGCTCGCCCGGCTCGTACTCGCACACTCCGGCATCGACGACGAATCGCTCGCCCTCGACGCTCCATTCGAAGGAGAACACGTCGCCGTGCCCGTGCGCGGGCAGGTGCTCCGGCGCGATCGCCCCGCAGTCGGCCACGACGTACGAACCGGGCGTGCGCAGCCCGAAGTAGCCGCCGCTGGAGAGCGCGAACACGGTGCGCGGCAGCTTGCGCGGCGCACTCGTGACCTTGCACCAGGCCGCGATGCACTCATCCGTCGAATAGGCGGCGTTGAGGCCCCCGTCGTTGAACAGGCACGGCGTGCCGTCGGGATGCGTCAGGTCGACGAGCGCCTGCGCCATCGAATCGAGAGCGACCTCGAGCTCCGCCCGCAGGGCCCGCGGCGCGACGTGAGCGCACTCCACGAGGTCGGCGAAGACCTGCGCGTGGTAGCTCGGGCTGCGCTCGAAGTGCAGGCCGTCCTCGAGCACCTGCTCCTTCAGCTCCGCCGCGAGGCCACGCGCCGCCGTGACGAGCCAGCGGCGCGCCGCCGGCCCCTCGAAGAAGCTCGCGCCCCACAGCAGCGCCTTGTAGTTCTTGATCAGGTGGTTGCCGCCGAGATCGAGCTCGAGGTTCTGCTCGAGGTGCGCGAGCTGCTCGACGATCGAGGCGACGACTTGTTCTCTGACCCGTGGAGCGAGCGAATCGCCGCGGCGCACGAGCTCCTGCATCCACACCACCGTGCGAATCGAGATCACGTAGCTCGCCCAGGCCGTGCGCCACGCACCGCGGGCGTTGCGAGGGTTGCTCTCGATCCAGTCGAGGCACAGGCGCGCGAAGTTCGGGTCGTCGACGGCCTCCAGGTACTCCATGTAGTGGAGCTGGAAACGTTCGAGCGCCGTGGAATCCGCGGGAGTCCAGTCGATCGCGCCGCACAGGCCGTGCTCGACTCCGCCGAGGCAAGCGCTCAAGTCCTCGGAACCCGTGCGCACCGGCCCATCGCGGCGGGAGAACACGGGCCGCGGCGCGTGCGCGGAGACGACGATCGCCTTCGGCGAGGCACCGAGCACGAGCGTCGGCAGCGTGTCGTGCAGCACGTTCCGCACGACCTTGCGCACACGTTCGACGAGCTGCTGCGGGCGCGTGCGGACGAGCTGGCGCGCGAGTGCCGGGAGATTCCCCAGCGCGCCCGCGGGCCGCTCCCTCGGCTCCTGCGAATCTCGCGGTCTCGCCACGTGGGCCTCAGGCCGTCGCGGCCAGGCTCGTGCGCCTCGCGACGCTGCGCTGGAGCACGTCGACGATGCGCTCGCATGCACGACCGTCGCCATAGGGATTGCGGGCCTTCGCCATGCTGGCGTAGGCGTGGTCATCGCCGAGCAGGCGCTCGAGCTCGCCCACGATGCGCGTCGGATCGGTGCCGACGAGGCGAGCCGTTCCGGCCGCGATCGCCTCGGGACGTTCCGTGACATCGCGCAGCACGAGCACCGGCTTGCCGAGCGCGGGCGCCTCTTCCTGCACGCCGCCGGAATCCGTCAACACGAGATCGGCACGGTCCATCAGCCACACGAACGGCTCGTACTCGAGCGGCGCGCCGAGCGCGACGTTGGGCACGCCGGTGAGCCACTCGCGCACGGGCCGCTGCACGTTCGGATTGAGGTGCACCGGGTACACGAACAGCCAGTCGTCGTGGCGCTCGGCACAGTCGCGGATCGCCCGGCACAGGTCCTCGAAGGGGCGACCGAAGTTCTCGCGCCGGTGACCGGTGACGAGCACGATCCGGCCCTGCCAGTGCGAAACCAGCGCCGCGAGCTCCGCTCCGAGCTGTTGCTCATAGTCGCGGGCCGTGCGCTTGCGCGTCCGCTCTCGCGTCCACAGGAGCGCATCGATCACGGTGTTGCCCGTGACGAAGAGGCGCTCGGGATCGTGCCCCTCCGCGAGCAGGTTCTCGCGGGCGCCCTCGGTGGGCGCGAAGTGCCAGCGAGTGACGCGGTCGGCGACGATGCGGTTGAATTCCTCGGGGAACGGCGCCGCGAGGTCGCCGGAGCGCAGTCCGGCCTCGACGTGCCCCACGGGAATGCCCGCGTAGAAGGCGGCCATCGAGGCCGCGAGGCAGGTCGTCGTGTCGCCGTGGACGAGCACGACGTCGGGGCGTTCCTCTCGCAGCACGTCGCGCATCCCGAGCAGCACCTTGCTCGTCACGTCGAACAGGTCCTGACCGGGCGCCATCACGTTCAGGTCGCGGTCCGGCACGAGGCCGAACAACGCGAACGCCTGGTCGAGCATCTGGCGATGCTGTCCCGTGGCGCACAACCGCGACGTGAAGCGCGGGTCCGCGGCGAGTCGGCGCACCAGCGGCGCCATCTTGATCGCCTCGGGCCGCGTCCCGACGACCGAGAGCACGCGGATCGTCACAGGAACAGTCCTCGCGTGTCGATCAGGATCTTCTCGTTGAGCGCGTCGCGGCGCAGGCGCTTGAACGGCTTGTGGTCGACCAGCACGAGCACGATGTTCGCGCGGCGCACCGCTTCCTCGAGCTTCACGAGCTCGAAGTCGGGGTGGAACAGGAGGTGCGGCTCGACCACGAGCAGCTCGCCGAGGTTGCGCCGCTTGAGCTCGTGCACGATCTCGACCGCCGGCGACTCGCGCAGGTCGTCGACATCGGCCTTGAACGACAGCCCCAGGCACGCGATCACGGGATCGACGACGCGCCTGGCGCACTGCTCGACCTTGTCGATCACCCAGTGCGGCTTGCGGTCGTTGACCTCGCGCGCGGCACGAATGACCTTCGCGTTCTGCGGATCGCCCGCGACGATGAACCACGGGTCGACGGCGATGCAGTGGCCGCCGACGCCGGGACCGGGCTGCAGGATCTTCACGCGCGGGTGGCGGTTGGCGATGCGGATCACCTCCCACACGCTGATGCCGGCGCGATCGCAGACCATCGAGAGCTCGTTGGCGTAGGCGATGTTGACGTCGCGGTAGCTGTTCTCGGAGAGCTTGACCATCTCCGCCGTGCGCGAGTCGGTGCCGACGACCTCGCCGCGCACGAAGCCCTGGTAGAACTCGAGCGCGACCTCGGTCGACGCGTCGTCGACGCCTCCGACCACGCGGTCGTTCTCGATCAGCTCGGTCAGGATGCGCCCGGGCAGGACGCGCTCGGGACAGTAGGCGACGTACACGTCCTCGCCGATCACGTGCCCCGCCTCGCGCAGCACACGCGCGACGACGCCGTCGGTCGTGCCGACCGGGCTCGTCGACTCGAGGATCACGAGGTTGCCCTTGCGGACGTAGGGAGCGATCGCGCGCGCCGCCGACTCGACCATCGAGACATCGGGCTGCTTGTCGGGCTGGATCGGCGTCGGCACCGCGAGCACGAACACGTCGGCCTCGCTCGGCACGGTCGCCGCCGTCAGGTTGCCGGCCTGCACGGCGGCCTTGACGATCAGGTCGAGGTCGGGTTCCTCGATGTGGATGCGCCCGGCGTTGATCGTGTCGACGACCTGCGGCGACACGTCGACGCCGAACACGCGGCAGCCCTTGGTGCCGAGGATCGACGCCGTGGGCAGGCCGATGTAGCCCAGCCCCACGACGCACACGCGCAAGCCATCGCCGGCGCGCAGGGAGCGTCTCCGCTCGCCCAGCGCGCTGCGCTTGCGGATCTGCGTGCTCGAGAGCTCAGCCTGCGCGGCGTTCGTCGTCGCGCTTCCCGTAACCGTAGCCGTAGCCATTGCCGTATTTCCCATTGGCGAGCGAGGTTCCAACTCCGTTGAGGACGGCGCCGATCAGGTTGGCGCCGGTTTGCTTGAGGCGTCGCGTGGCCTGTTCGACCAGGCGCGCGGAGGCCTTGTCCGAGCGGACGACGAGCAGCAGCGCATCGAGGTGCGCCGCGCAGGTCTCCATGTCCGAGACGGCCATCGCCGGGGGCACGTCGCACACGACGAGGTCGTAGGCGCCCTCCAGCTCGGCGAGCAGCGCCTTGAACTGCGGACTGTCGAGCAGGTCGCTCGGGCTGCGCGGGTGCGGCCCGGCGGTGATCACGTCGAGGCGCTCGTTGACGGCCGGACGCAGCGCCTGCTGCCACGGCACGCGCCCCTCGAGGACGTCGGACATGCCCGGTCCGAGGTCGAGGCCGAGGTACAGGTGCACCGTCGGGCGGCGCATGTCGCAGTCGATCAGCACGACGCGCCGGCCCGAGCGCGCGAAGGCCATCGCGAGCGCCACGTTCGAGCTCGACTTGCCCTCGCCCGGCGTGCACGACGTCGCGGCGATCGAGCGCACGTCGCCGTCGGCGGAGAGCGCAAACTTCAGGTTGGCGCGCAGCGAGCGGTAGGCCTCGGCACAGGGCCCTTC
>JABWBL010000046.1 GCA_013360535.1 Planctomycetaceae bacterium | reverse complement strand
CGAGGGCCAGCCGGTCGGCGGAGCGCGCCTGCGGGCGCTGGTGCGCGGCGTCGAGCCCGGCGGGACGGAGGAGTACGTGCATCCGCTCGACCACGCGTCCTGCCTGACGGATGCGCTCGGTCGTTTCACGTTGCGCGCGTCGACGCGCGAGCGCGAGCTCGAGCTCGTCGCGAAGAAGGCGCACCTCGAGAGCCGTCCGATCCGCACCACGCTCGGCACGCGCGACCTGCAGATCGAGCTCGTCGCCGGCGGCGAGATCGCGGGACGGCTGCAGGTCGACGCGAACCTGCCTGCGTCGCGCTTCTACGTGTTCGCGGAGCCGGAAAACCCAGGAAATCCCGAGGATCACGAGACCCAGCCGATGCGGCCCGACGCCGACGGCAGGTTCCTGATCCGCGGGCTCAAGCCCGGCGTCTACCGCGTGTTCGTGCGCGACGATCAGGGCTGGAACGAGGTCGCGAGCGTCGGCGGAGTGCTCGTGGCGTCCGGAGAGCGCACGCGGGACGTGCGGCTCGATCCGATCGACCTCACGGGGCGCATGCGCACGGTCAAGCTCTCGATCCTCGAGGTCGACGGCACGCCGTACGTGGGCGAGGTGTACGCGCTGCTGACGCGCCGCGATCCCGCCGGCGATCGCACCGAGTACATCCAGGTCCGGCAGGGCAGCGCGAGCGTGCTCTACGAGCTCGAACCGCCGTCGGTGTCGATCACGGCGCCGGGGCGGCTGGGCGTGTTCATCGAGCGACTCGACAGCGACCGCAGCGTCACGCTCGAGGAAGCGCCGAAGCTCACGTTCGTGCTCGCGCCGCCTGCGCAGGTTCCGGCGCCGCCGGTGTTCCTCACCGTCGAGATTCGCCCGACCGGCAAGCAGGAGGGGATGATCACGTGGCTCGCGAATTCCGCGGAGTTCAACCCCGCGGGAGTCGCGCAGGTCGACGGCATCTACAGCGGCCGCGTGCGCGTCGTGGTGACGGTGTCCTACCGCACCGAGGAGCGCTGGATGGCGACGGAAGTGCCGAGCGAGGAGCAGCAGTTCCTCGACATCGCGCCGCGGGCCGACCAGCGGGTCGACGTGCGTGTCGATCCGGAAGCGCTCGCCCGCGCGATCCAGTCCATCTCGGCGCAGTAGCGCGCGCGTGTCAGGCGAAGAAGAGCCACAGGACGCCGAGCACGTCGAGGGCCGCGACGCCGGTCGCGATCCACACCAGCGGGCTGGGCCGCAGTGCGCGGAGCTCGCTCGTCAGCTGCAGCGCGAGCGCCGTGCCCCCGATGCCGACGCCCAGACCGAGCGTCCGTTTCCAGTCGCCTCAACAACTTCCGCGCGCGAGCCAGATTCCGGCGGGCGCGACACAGGCGGCGACGAGCGCGAGGATCGGTTTCATGGAGGCAACTGTGGTCCGGGCGAGCATCGGTTTCCAGCCCCACGCGACTGAAGTCGGCCAATTCGGAGCGTGAGAGTGCCGCCGTTGCCGCATCGCGCGGGGCGGAGGATGATGCGACGCCCCCGATGCGAACGGAAACGAAGCCCAACGTCCTGTCGCTTGCCGCCATGGCCCTGCTCGGCGCGTGCGCGCGCGTCGACAGCTCGGCACCGCTGCCGCAGACGCGCGTGCTGACGTGCGAGGAGGCGCTCGAGGCCGAGATCCTCGTCGCGCGGCAGCGTTGTGCGGCCTGTCACGCGAGCGAGTCGTCGCGCGTGACGCCGGAGCCGGCGCCGTCGCTGGAGACGATCGGGGCGCGGCGCACGCCGGAGGGCCTGCGGCGCTGGCTCGACGATCCACACGCGGTCAAGCCGGGTACCGCGATGCCGGATTTGCTCGCGAAGCTCGACAAGCAGGAGCGCGAGCGCGCACTCGACGAGCTCGTGCACTACCTCGCGGCGCAAGGTGGTCCGCTCGTGCAGGTCGAACGTCAGGCGGAGCTCTCGGAGCTCGAGCTCGGACGCAGGCTGTACCATGAGGTCGGCTGCGTCGCGTGCCACGCGCCGCAGGAAGATGCCGAGGATCTCGCGCGGCCGCTGATGTCGTTCCCCGCCGACGAGCGCATCGCGCCGCAGGTCTCCGCCGACCTCGGCAATCCGGCCTTCGACACGGAGGTCGAGCCGCTCGCGAAATTCCTCGAGGCTCCGCTCGCGGTGCGGCCTTCGGGGCGCATGCCGTCGCTCGCGCTCGAGAGTGAAGAGGCGCGCGCGCTCGCGACGTACCTCTTGCGCGGGCGCATCGGCGAGGAAGGCCTCGTCGAGACGCCGGGCTGGCGTTGGCGCTACTACGAAGGCAATTTCCAGCACGCGACGCCGGGCTTCGACGGCGCGAAGGTCGTCGCCGAGGGCCGGCTCGAGTCGCTCGACGAGCTGCCGCCGCATCGGCCGGACCACTTCGGCTTCGAGTACTCGGGCCAGATCCACGTCGAGGAAACCGGCACCTACACGTTCTGGACGCGCTCGGACGATGGATCCGTGCTGCATGTCGACGGCCGCAAGGTCGTCGACAACGACGGCGACCACGCGCCGCAGGAACGTTCGGGCGAGGTGCGACTCGAGGCGGGGTCGCACGAGATCACCGTCGCGTTCTACGAGAACGCGGGCGGCGAGGAGCTCTCGCTCCACTGGAAGCGGCCCGGTGGCGAGAAGGAGCCGCTGCCGCAGAGGTTCCTGTCGCATGGCAGCGCGCGCATGCGTGGCGGCGCGGCGTTCAAGCTCGACGCACGCAAGGTCGCGAGCGGGCGCGAGCGCTTCGCGGAACTGGGCTGCGCGGCCTGCCACACGATCGAAGGGCGCGGCATCGCGGCGCCGAAGGAGCAGGAACTCGCGGAAATCGCGGGGAAAATCGGCTCGGGCTGCCTCGCGGACGATGGCCGAGGCTCGGCGCCGAGGTTGGCGCTCGACGAACGCGAACGCACGCTCGTGCGCTCGTGGCTCACGATCCCGAACGTGCTCGAACGGCCGCGCAGCGACAACGAAGAGCTCGACGCGACCCTCGCTCGACTCGACTGCCGCGCGTGCCACCGCCGCGACGGCGTCGGCGGGCCCGATGCGCAGCGCGCGCGTTACTTCCGCGAGACGGTCGAGGCCGATCTCGGCAATGAGGGGCGCCTGCCGCCGCTGCTCGAAGGTGTCGGACGCAAGCTGCACGAGGACTGGATGGCGCGTGTGCTGCTCGACGGCGCGCGCGTGCGGCCCTATGTCGCGGCGCGCATGCCGCTGTATGGCACGACGAACGTGGCGAGCCTGCCGAAGCTGTTTGCAAGCGTCGATGCACCGGAGGCGAGCGCCACGTCGCCGTTCGATCCCGACCTTGTCGAGGCCGGGCGCAAGCTCGCAGGCAAGAAGGGGCTGGGTTGCATCCAGTGCCACCGCTTCAACGGCGTCGAATCGCTCGGCATTCCGGCGGTCGACCTCGCGACGGTGCGCGAGCGCGTGCGCGGGCCGTGGTTCCGCCAGCTGCTCAGCGATCCGAAGTCGCTCGGCCTCAACACGCGCATGCCGGAGATGTGGCAACGCGTCGACACGGCGAACGGGATGAGCTTGCGCAGTCCGGTCGCGGACGTGCTCGACGGCGATCCCCAGCGCCAGATCGACGCGTTGTGGCAGTACCTGTCGCTGGGAGTCGCGATGCCGCTGCCCGATGGACTGCTCGTGCCGGAGCGTGAGTACGAGCTGGTGCTGGCGGGCGAGCCGGAGCTGTGCGCGGTGTTCCTGCGCGGCCACACGCCGCGCGGCCTGATGGTCGGCTTGCCGGAACAAGTGCACTACGCGTGGGATTTTGAGCACTCGCGCGCCGTGTGGATGTGGCGCGGGCGTTTCTTCAACGCGGGTGGAACGTGGAACGGGCGTGCGGGTGGGCTCGAGCGGCCGCCGACGAACGACGCGTACGAATTCCCTGCGGGTGGTGCGCTCGAGAGCGACACGAAGCTCGCGCCGAAGGCGCTCGGATGGAAGCTCGACGCGGCGAAGCGGCCCGTGTTCCGTTACGCGCTCGGTGGCGCGACCGTCGAGGAGACGCTGCAGCCGAAGCTGACCGCGGAGGGCGCGCTGCTCGTGCGCAGCGTGGTCGTCCGGAGCCCCGCAAGCGGGCCGGCGCCAGTGCTGCGGGTCGCCGCGACGCAGGAACAACTCGAATTCCAGCGCGAAGGCGTCGAACTCGTCGCGCGCGCCGATTGGGAGGTGAAGCCGTGATGCTCACGACACTTGCGGCGCTGGCGCTCGCGTTCGCGCAGGACGACTCGCGCGAGGCGCGCTACTGGCGCATCGAGACCTGCAAGATCCCCGAAGGCATCGAGCTCGAGGTCGGCGGCTTGCTGCAGCTTGCCGACGGGCGTGTGCTCGCTTGCACGCGGCGCGGCGAGGTCTGGTCGATCGCGGGCGCTTTCGGGCCGGAGCCGAAGTTCGTGCGTTTCGCGCAAGGCTTGCACGAGCCGCTCGGCCTCGCGGAGCGCGACGGCTGGATCCACGTGATCCAGCGCGGCGAGCTCTCGCGCATGCGCGACTCCGACGGCGACGGCCGCGCCGACGAGTTCGAGACGATCTGCGACGCGTGGCCGATCTCCGGCAACTACCACGAGTACAACTTCGGGCCCGCCATCGATCGCGATGGCAACTTCTGGATCACGACCAACAAGCCCTTTGGTGACGAGCCTTACGGTCGCGCGAAATGGCGCGGCTTTGCGCTGAAAATCAGCCCCGATGGCGTGATGACGCCGATGGCCTGCGGCCTGCGCTCGCCGGCCGGTGTCGGCTTCAGCCCGTGGGGCGACCTCTTCTACACCGACAACCAGGGCGAGTGGTGCGGCGCCAGCAAGCTCGCGCACCTCGAACCCGGCGACTTCCACGGACACCCGTGGGGCACGTTCGCCTGCGAGGATCCGCTGTGGAAGTTCACGAAGCCTGCGGCGCCGCCGGATGGCATGAAGATGCCCGACGTGCAGGGCGTGATGCCGAGCTTCAAGCTGCCGGCGGTGTGGTTCCCTTACGACAAGATGGGGCGCTCGCCCGCGGGCTTCGTGTGGGACGAAACGGGCGGGCGCTTCGGGCCCTTCGGCGGGCAGATGCTCGTGTGCGACCAGTACCAGTCGTCGGTGATGCGCGTGTCGCTCGAGAAGGTCGGCGGGCGCTGGCAGGGCGCGTGTTATCCGCTGCGCGTCGGATTCCAGTGCGGCATCATCCGCGTCGCGTGGGATCGCGACGGGCAGCTCCTGTGCGGCGAGACCGATCGTGGGTGGGGGAGCCTCGGCGGGCAGACGATGGGTTTGCAGCGGCTCGTGTGGACCGGCAAGGTGCCGTTCGAGATCCGCGAGATGCGTGCGCGGCCCGATGGCTTCGAGCTGGAGTTCACGCGGCCCGCGGAGCGCAAGGTGGCGAGCGAAGCGAGCTCGTACGAGCTCTCGAGTTACACGTACCTGCTGCACGAGACCTACGGCAGCGACGAGACCGACACGGCGAAGTGCGAGGTGAAGGGCGTCGAGCTTTCGGACGACGGCCTGCGCGCGCGGCTCGTGGTCGAGCCGCTGCGCGAGGGGTACGTGCACGAATTGCGCGCGAAACTCGTGGGCGTGGACGGCGAGCCGATCCTCCACGAAAAGGCCTACTACACGCTGGCGCGGCGTCCGCGCTGAGCAGCGGCTCCACGGGAATCGTCGAAGGCGCTATCCTGCTCTCGCCCATGTTGACGCGCGTCCTGTGCCTGTCGTTGCTCGCGCCTGCGGCCCTCGTGGCGCCGCAGGACGCCGTGGCGGAGATCGCGACGCGGCTGCGCAACCCCAAGCTCACGCTCGACGAGCGCATCGCGCTCGAGGAGAAGCTGCTCGCGTTCGGCGAGAATGGCGCGCGCACGTTGCAGAAGATCGTCGAGGAGCGCATCCAGCGCACCGACGAGCACGTGAAGAAGACGGAGAAGGCCTACCTCGCGGATTTCGAGAAGGCGGCGCGCAAGCTGGTCGAAGGGCGGCTCGACAAGGCGGCGCTCGCGGAGATCGAGACGGCGCGCAAGGCCGTTCTCGACCTGAGCAAGGATGCGGCGCTCAGCAAGGAACGCATCCACAACGAAGGCGATCCGGCGCGCGAGAAGCTCTCGAAGCTGCTGTTCGTGCAGCTCGATCAGATCCTGGAAGCCAGACCAGAGCTCGCGGCGACGCGCGACACGCTCTCGAACGAACTGTTTGACATCGAGCAGGACCACGCGCTGTGGCAGCGCTGCAATTGGGGCATTCCGGAGAAGAAGCGCGGCAAGCCGCTCGCCGATCCGGTCAACCGCTGGCCCGAACTCGAGCAGGCCGAAGCGTGGGCCTGCCTGATGGCGACGCCGATGAGCGACGGCGACCGCGACGTGTTCGCGAAGAACCGCGCGATGGCGCCGGAGCTCGCGGAGCCCGAGGAAGCGGCGGGGATTCTCGACCTCAACCGCCTGCGAGTGCTGCTCGGCCTCAACGCGCTCCTGTGCGACGTCAAGCTGTGCGCCGCGGCCCGCGACCACTCGAACGACATGCGCACGCTCGGCTTTTTCGCGCACGAATCGCCCGTTCCGGGCAAGAAGACGCCGTGGGATCGCGCGGCGCGCTTCGGCACGAGCGCCGGCGCCGAGAACATCGCCGCGGGCCAGCAGACCGGCGCGGACGCGAACCTCGCCTGGTGGTACAGCCCCGGGCACCACAAGAACATGCTCGGCAGCCACGCGCGCATGGCGCTCGGCCGCAGCGAGCACCTGTGGACGCAGATGTTCGGCTGAGAGCGCTTCAGGCCTCGTCGACGAACGCGAATTTTTCCGGGATGGGTGCGCGCGCGAGCTTTCGCGATGCGCCGCGCGCGGGCAAACTGCTCGCCCTCTCCGGGCCGGTGTCCGGGCTACCCACCATGCGAAAACTCCCTCTGTTCGTCGCGTTCCTTGGCGCCGCCCTCGGGGCCGCCTCGCTCGCGGCTGCGTCCTTCTCTCCCGTTCCGCGTGCGCAGGAAAGTGACGAGCCGGTTCAAGACGGCAAGTGGCTCTACACGCGCCACTGCGCCGGCTGCCACAACGACAACGGCGACGGCCGCGGCCCGACGATCACGCAGATGGGCCTGCAGGCGCGCGACTTCAAGCAAGGTGGCTTCGCGTTCGGCGACAGCCCCGAGCAGCTCAAGCGCACGATCACGTCAGGAATTCCCGGGCGTTCGCCGATGCCGAGCTTCAAGGGCGTGCTCGACGACGAGCAGATGGAGCTCGTGATCGGGCACGTGCGCACGCTGATGCCCAAGCGCGAGAACGACAAGCCGCGCAACACGGAGATGATCGTCAAGGATCGCCCGGTGGTCGCGCGCGGCAAGCTGCCGCCGATCACCGATGGTGCGAAGGAGACGACGCGTGGATTGCTCGTCGGCACGCCCGAGGGCCTCACGTTCGAATACGACCTGAACAACGTGCGCCTGCTCGGCGTGCGCATGGGCCGCTTCGCGGACCGCGAGGACTGGGGCGACCGCGGCGGCGCGTACTTGAAGCCGCTGGGCCGCGTGATCTGGGATCGCGCGGACGGGCTCGAGGTGAGCGTGAAGCCGAAGCCGGAGTCGAGCTACGCGCCGATGGGCGCGCAGCGGCGCGTGCTCAAGAGCACGTTCGCGACGAAGGCCTCGGCCGGGCTCGAGTTCGAGTTGCGCGACCACGAAGGCAACGGGCGCGTGCTCGCGACGGTTCACGAGGAAGTCCGCTCGCACACTACGTCGTTCGGTGCGGCGCTCGTGCGTTCGATCCGCGTGCAGCCGGGGAGTCAGATGGAGGTTGCGCTCGCGTTCAAGCTCGACGGCGCGGAAGAGAGCGACGGCATAGGCGTTCACTGGCTCGCGCAACGACGCGACAAGGATGGAGTCGATGTGACCGCGGTATTTCGAGAAATGACCTCCTCCGTTGCGGAACAGTGGACGGTGACCTCGATCCGGTTGCCCGCGTGGGCGCCGAAACTCGCCGAAGCGCTCGAAAAGGAGCTTGCCCAGTGATCGTCCCGCTCTTCTTCCAGGCTGCCGCGATCGCGGCGAGCGAAGCTGACTTCTACAAGGTCGACTACCTCGTGCCGCCCAAGGGCGAGCGACTCGAGGTCGGTGGTTTCGACTTCCTGCCGGACGGGCGCATGGTGTGCTCGACGCGCCGTGGCCAGGTGTGGCTGATCGAGAACCCGCTCGCGGAAAACGCCGCCGACGCGAAGTTCTCGCTCTTCGCCGAAGGCCTGCACGAAGGTCTCGGCCTCGAGGTCGTGAACGGCGAGATCTTCGTCTTGCAGCGCGGCGAGCTCTCGAAGCTCGTCGACGAGGACAACGACGGCACGTGCGATCGCATCGACACGTTCAGCCAAGGCTGGGGCTACTCGGGCCACTACCACGAGTTCGGCTTCGGCCTGCCGCGTGATGCGCAGGGCAACTTCTACGCGTCGCTCAACGTCTCGTTCTCCGACCAGAAGTGGTGGCACGGGCGTTCGGTCGCGCCGTATCGCGGCTGGGTGCTGCGCATCAAGCCCGATGGTTCGTGGGAGCCGGTCGCGAGCGGTGCGCGCAGCCCCGCGGGCCTCGGTGCGAACTCGAAGGGCGACATCTTCTACACGGACAATCAGGGCGACTGGATGCCGGCCTGCCCGATCTTCCACGTGAAGGACGGCGCGTTTTTCGGCCATCCCGCGTCGCTCAACTGGACGCCGGACTACCGCGACAACGGTCGCACGGCGAGCGACACCGACGCGCCGAAGGTCGAGCGCGCGCGCGCGGCGATCTGGCTGCCTTACGACTGGTCGCGCTCGACGGGCAACCTCGTCGAGGACACGACCGGCGGCAAGTTCGGGCCGTTCGGCGGGCAGATGTTCGTCGCGGAGATGACGAACGGGTACGTGCTGCGCGCCGGCATGGAAGTGGTCGAGGGCGAGTACCAGGGCTGGGTCGTGCCGTTCCGCCACAAGGTCGGCTCGAACGTGCGCTTGCGCTTCGCTCCCGATGGAACGCTGTTCTGCGGCTTCACCGACCGCGGCTGGGGCGGTCAGCCGCCGGGCGACGGCATCGGTCGCTTGCGCTGGACCGGCAAGAAGCCGTTCGAGATCGAGAACGTGCACTTGCTCACCGATGGCTTCGAGATCCGCTTCACCGACACGGTTTCGCGCGCCGTCGCGAACGTGTTCGCGGCCGCGGAGGTGAAGCAATACGACTACAACTACTGGTGGGAGTACGGCTCACCGCTGCAGCACGTGACGCCGCGTGCTGTGGTGTCGACGGCGCTGAGCGAGGACCAGCGCACGGTGACGATGCGCGTGCACGGGCTCGAAGCCGGCATGGTCGCGCGCGTGAAGCTTGTGGGAGTGCGTGCCGAATCCGGTGCGGAGCTCCTGCACGACGAATTCGCCTACACCGTCAACCAGTTGCCGGGCTATCCGCAAAAGACCGCGCACGTCGCGAAGCTCGTCGAGCAGCCCGAAGCGCGCGAGAGTGGCAACGAAGGTGTGCTGTTCCTCACGCACGGTGATGCGCTCGCGGCATGGAACGGCAAGGGCTGGCAGCAGAGCGAGGTCAAGCTCGGCGAAGACAAGAAGCAGCTCGTCGTCAACGTCGACGCGAAGGCCGACGACTGGGGCGGAGCCGCGCTCAACAACCTCGGTGGCGAGGCGGGAGATCTCGTGTCGCGCTTCGAGTACGGCGACATCGACTTCTCGGTGCAGTTCCTGCTGCCCGAAGGCGGCAATTCCGGCATCTACCTGATGGGACGCTACGAGGTCCAACTGCGCGACTCGTCCGGTGTCACGCAGCTCGCTCCCGGCGATTGTGGCGGCATCTACGCCGGCGCCGACGCGAAGAAGTGGCCCGGCAGCGCGCCGACGTTCAACACGTTCCGCGGTGCGGGGCGCTGGCATTCGCTCAGCGGCAGCTTCCAGGCGCCGCGTTTCGATGCGCAGGGCAAGAAGATCGCCAACGCGAAGTTCAAGCGCGTGATGATCGACGACACGCTCCTGCAGGAGGAAGTCGAAGTGCCGACGCCGACCGCCGGCGGTTACGAGGGCGAAGTGGCCCACGGCCCGCTGCGCATCCAAGGTGACCACGGTCCCGTCGCGATTCGCGGCGTGCGCGTGAAGTCGCGCGAGAACGTCGACGAGCGCACCGACTGGGTCAAGCTCTTCGACGGCGCGACGCTCGACGGCTGGCAGATTTCCAACGAAGGCAAGTGGGTCGTCGAGAACGGCGAGATCGTCGGTCGCGGCAACGCGAGCCACCTCTTCAGCCCGCGCGGCGACTACAAGGACTTCGAGGTGCGCGCCAAGCTCCGCATCAACGGCGGCGGCAACTCGGGGCTGTATTTCCGCACGAAATTCGGGCCCAACTGGCCCGAAGGCTACGAGGCCCAGATCAACAGCACGCACGCCGATCCGGTCAAGACCGGCTCGCTGTACCACTACTCGCTGCTCAAGGCCCAGCTCATCCCGCAGGACACCTGGTTCGACTACCACGTGCTCTGCAAGGACGAGCCCGAGGGCACGCGCATCCAGATCCGCGTCAACCACGTCCTCGTCAACGAGTACCTCGACAAGGAACGCAAGCACGCCGCGGGCCACATCGCGCTGCAGCAGCACCACGAAGGCTCCGTGATCCGCGCCAAGGACCTCGAGATCCGCGAGCTGCGCTGACAACTCACCGGCCGGCGCGCTCCGCATTCGGGCGGGGCGTCAGGCGTCGTGTGTCGCCCGAATTCTGCGCGAGCATCACCCAAATGGCGCGAACGCAGTAGATTCGGGCGAGACAGGAGCGGGTCAGGCCCCTCGCCCGCTCGCGCTAGAACCATCCAGGAGACACGCCCCATGCTTCGTCCGATCGCCGCCTTCCTCTTCGCTCCCGCATTGTTCGCCCAGTCCGGCCCGGCCTTCGACGCAACGCAAGGCGCAGGCTCGACGCCCAACGCGCTCCCCGCCGTTTCCACCGTGCCCTCGACGCCGCTCTCGTCGCTGGTTGGCGCGTGGTCCGACAACTTCAACCGCCCCGACGCCGCCACGCTCGGTCCGGACTGGCTGCCCCAGACCGGCTCCTTCGGCATCGACACGAATCGCGGCTGGGCCACGGGTTCGTCGAGCCAGTGGACACGGCACGCGAGTGCCGCGAGCAGCTACGCGAACGCCGTGGCCTCGATCGACTTCCTGCCCAAGATCCAGGGCTCGTCGCTCGTGTACGTCGCGCTGGTGTTCGGCATCTCGTCGCAGACCGACAACGTGTTCCTGAAGGTGCAGGACAACGACTCGAACGGGTTCTACGACCGCGTGTACTTCTACCGCGGCATCAACGGTTCGTCCTGGACGGGCCAGACCGGCACCAGCTTCCCGCTCGTCACGCCGACCGCCTCCGGCCGCATGACCTGCTACTTCACCAACAATGGCGACACGGCGAACGTCGACATCGACAACAACTTCGACGGCACCGTCGACGAGCATTTCGAGACCAACGGCGTGCTCAACTTGGCCCCGGTCCTCGGCACTGGCTTCGGGATCGGTTGCTTCAACAACCCGGCCGTGGACAACTGGTCCGCGTCCGACGGTACGCCGACGGGCCCGATCACGTACTGCACCGCGGGCACGACGACCAACGGCTGCGTCGCGGCCATCTCCGCGTCGGCCAACCCGAGCGTGACCTTCGCCAACGCCTGCAACATCTCGGTCGCCAACGTCGAAGGCCAGAAGTCGGGCCTGATCTTCTATTCGGTCTCGGGCCAGCTCATCCAGGCGTGGAACACGTCGAGCTTCCTGTGCGTGAAGGCGCCGACGCAGCGTTCGAACACGCAAGTCTCGGGCGGCACCGTCGGCGCCTGCGACGGCACGCTGTCGCTCGACTGGAACGCCTTCCAGGCCGCCAACCCGACCGCGCTCGGCAACCCTTGGTCGGCGGGCAACAAGGTTCAGGTGCAAGCGTGGTTCAGGGATCCGCCGGCCGGCAAGGCCACGAACCTCTCGGATGCCGTCGAGCTGACCTACGCCCCGTGATCTGAACGATCCGGCACTCGACCTGCGCATGGACCGTGTCGCGGGCGATTCGCAGTTTGCTGCGTGTCGCCCGCGCTGCATGAGTCAGCGCAGCAGCACGCGCCGGCCCTCGGCGGCGCTCTCGTAGGCGGCGTAGAGCACGCGCACGGTCTCGAGGCCGAGTGCGCCGTCCGCTTCCGGTGCGGCGCCGCTCGCGAGCGTGTCGGCGACGGCCTGCAGCAGACCCTGCTGGCCCGAGCTCCAGTCCTCGTCGGGGATCGGCGTGGTCCAGCCGGACTGGCCGCTGATCTTCTCCATGATCGGCTCGGCGCCGAACGTGCCGTCGCGCGGCGCGTAGGCGCGCAGCGTGTCGATCGGCGACAGCGAGCACTCGAAGCGGTGGTCGCTCGCGAGCACGGTCAGGTGGCTCTGCATCCCGCCGAGCATGTGGTCGGAGCCGTGTGCGAGGCCGAGAGAGCCGTCCTCGAAGCGGATCGCGCACGTTCCCGCGCTCTCGAGCTCGTTCGCGGAGCCGGCGAGCTCGGCCATCACCGACAGCGCTCGCACGGCCGCGCCGCGTTGGCGCAGTCCTTCGCGCCGCTTGAGCCACAACATCGCGCCGACGGGGTGGGCGCCGAGCCGCAGCAACGCACCACCCCCCGTGTGGCGCCAGTCGCGCGCGTACGCCGAGTGCGAACCCGAGTGGCTCTCCCAGCCGCGCAGCTCACGGATCGTCCCGCTCGAGGCGGCGCCGAGTTCCGCCGCACGCCGGATCGCGGGCGCAAAGACCCAGTTTTCGCCGTAGAAAAGCTGCACTCCAGCGCGCGCACAGGCCGCGAGCATCGCTTCGGCGTCCTCGACCGCACGCGCGAGCATCGTCGTGCGCGCGGTCGTCGCCACGGCCTGCGCGCCCGGCTCCGCGCCGAGTCCCTGACCCCAGAAGGCCGCCAGCGGCTTGG
>JABWBL010000045.1 GCA_013360535.1 Planctomycetaceae bacterium | reverse complement strand
CTTCACCGCGGCAAGCGCCGCGGCGATCGCCTCGGTGGCGGCCGCGGCGTGCGCCTGCGGCACCAGCACGCGGCGGATCGCGGTGCACTTCTGCCCCGACTTGATCGTCATCTCGCGCACCACCTCCTTCACCATCAGCGCGAACGCTTCGCTGCCCGGCGCAGCGTCGGGGCCGAGCACTGCGCTGTTCAGGCTGTCGGTCTCCGCGTTCACGCGGATCGAGTGGCGCAGCACGTTGTCGTGCGCGCAGATCGTGCGCGCGGTGTCGGCCGAGCCGGTGAACGAGACCAGGTCGAACGGTTGCAGCGCTTCGATCAGGCCCTCCGAGCGCCCGCAGACGATCGACAGCGCGCCGGGGGGCAGCACGCCGGCCTCGATCACCTCGGCCACCATCTGCTGCGTGAGCCATGCGGTGGCAGTGGCCGGCTTGACCACCACCGGCACGCCCGAGAGCAGCGCCGGCGCCGCCTTCTCCCAAAGACCCCACGCGGGGAAATTGAACGCGTTGATGAGCAGGGCGATACCGCGCTGCGGCACGAGGAAGTGCGCGCTCTGGAACGCGCCGTCCTTGCCGAGCTTCACCGGCTCGCCGTCGGCGAGGCAGCGTGCGTCGCCGAGCTTCGCGCCCCAGCGAGCGTACTGGCCGAGCGTGTAGATCGCGCCGTCGATGTCCGCTCCCGAGTCGTTGCGCGTCGTGCCCGAGTTTTGCAGCGCAATGTCGTACCAGGTGTCGCGCTTGCCCTGCAGCAGCTCGACGATGCGCGCAAGCAGCGCTGCGCGTTCCGCGTAGGTGAGCGCGCGCAGTGCTGCGCCGCCGCGATCGCGCGCGAACGCATAGCCCTCGGCCAGGTCGAGTCCCGCGCCCGAGACGCGCACCAGTTCGGTGCCCAGCACCGGATCGAGCAGCGCGATGCCGGCGCCGCCGCCGCTCTGCCAGCGGCCCGCGAGATGGTTGTCGAGCAGTCGAGTCATGTGCGGATCCTCATGAAGAAAACGTCTCTGCGAATGGGGTGCTGGCGCGGTCCGGGGGGGTTGACGCCGCCCGCGACATGCATCATTATGCATTGATTCACATCAATTCGGCAATATAATTCATCATGAACGAATCTCCCCGGGTTGACTACCAGACCGAGCCATCGAGGTATCGCCACGTGAAGCTCGGCTTCGACGGACCGATCGCGACGCTGTCGCTCGACATCGACGAAGACGCGGGCATTCGCCCGGGCTACAAGCTCAAGCTCAACTCCTACGACCTCGGCGTGGACATCGAGCTGCACGATGCGCTGCAGCGCATCCGCTTCGAGCACCCGGAAGTCCGTTGCGTGGTCGTCACCGGCGGCCTCGACCGCGTGTTCTGCGCCGGCGCGAACATCGTGATGCTCCGCACGAGCACGCACGGCTTCAAGGTGAACTTCTGCAAGTACACCAACGAGACGCGCCTGTACCTCGAGGACGCGAGCGCGAACTCTGGTGTCAAGTTCCTCGCGGCGCTCAACGGCACCGCTTCGGGCGGTGGGTACGAGCTCGCGATCTCGTGCGACAAGATCCTGCTCGCCGACGACCGCAACAGCGCTGTGAGCTACCCGGAAGTGCCGCTGCTCGGCGTGCTGCCGGGCACGGGCGGCCTGACGCGCATCACCGACAAGCGCAAGCTGCGCCGTGACCACTGCGACGCGTTCTCGACCGTCGCCGAAGGCATCAAGGGCAAGCGCGCGGTCGAGTGGAACCTGGTCGACGGCATCGCGTCGCTCTCGAAGTGGAACGACACCGTGAAGGAGTGGGCGCGCAAGCTCGCCGACTCGCAGCCGGTGCGCGCGACGAAGGGCGTCGAGCTCGACGAGATCCGCTGCGAGGCCAACGCCGACGCGCGCGTCTACAAGTACGTCGCGCTCAAGTTCGACCGCGCGCAGCGTTGTGTCGAGCTGACGATCACGGCGCCGGAAGGTGGCGCGAAGGATGCGGCGGAAGCGCTCGCGCAGGGCAACGCCTGGTGGGTGCTGCGCGCCTTCCGCGAGCTCGACGACGCGCTCTGCCACCTGCGCTTCAACGAGCCGGAGATCACGCTGCTGCTCGTGCGCGCCAAGGGGCCGGCGGCGACGTGGCGTGCTGGCGACTGGTTGCTCAGCTCCGGCGGCAACTGGTTCACCACCGAGACGCGCCACCTCGTCAAGCGGGTGCTCAAGCGCCTCGACAACACCGCGAAGAGCCTCTACGCGGTCTGCGACGAGAACACGACGTGGGTCGGCACCGGCCTCGAGATCGCGCTCGCCTGCGACCGCACGTACGTGCTCGACGACGAAGAGCGCCCGGTGACTTTCGGCGTCACGCCGGCCAACAAGGGCCTGTTCCCGATGGCGAACGGCATCTCGCGGCTAGAGACGCGTTTCCTCGGCTCCGAGCAGTCCATCGTCGACATTCTCGAAGGCCGAGAAGACGAGACCTTCGGCGCCCAGGAAGCCAACGAGCTCGGCCTCGCCACCTACTCGCCCGACGCGATCGACTGGGACGACGAGCTGCGCCTCGCGATCGAAGAGCGCACCGCCTTCTCGCCCGACGCGATGACCGGCATGGAAGCCAACCTGCGCTTCGCCGGCCCCGAAACGATGGAAACCAAGATCTTCGGGCGGCTCTCCGCCTGGCAGAACTGGATCTTCCAGCGCCCCAACGCCGTGGGCGAGCGCGGTGCGCTCACCTGCTACGGCACGCCCAACCGTCCTGAGTTCGACGTCCTTCGCACCTAGATTTCCGGAGCCAGCACGACCATGACCGGCATCGACTATTCGCAGAAGATCCCCAACAACGTCGACCTCGCGAGCGACAAGCGCCTGCAGCGCGCGCTCGAGGCCTGGCAGCCCAACTACCTCGAGTGGTGGGCGCAGATGGGCCCGACGGACTTCAACACCAAGGACGTCTACCTGCGCACGGCGATCAACGTCGGCGCCGAGGGCTGGGCGCACTTTGGTTACGTCAAGATGCCCGACTACCGCTGGGGCATCTTCTTGAGCCCGCAGGAGGAAGGCCGCACGGTCGGCTTCGGCGACCACTTCGGCCAGCCGGCCTGGCAGCAGGTTCCCGGCGAGTACCGCAACTGGCTGCGCCGCCTGATCGTGACGCAGGCCGACACCGAGCCCGCCAGCGTCGAGCAGCAGCGCCTGCTCGGCCACACCGCTCCCTCGCTCTACGACCTGCGCAACCTGTTCCAGGTCAACGTCGAGGAAGGCCGCCACCTGTGGGCGATGGTCTACCTGCTGCACACCTACTTCGGGAAGGACGGCCGCGAGGAGGCCGAAGAGCTGCTCCACCGCCGCTCCGGCAACGCCGACCACCCGCGCATCCTCGGCACGTTCAACGAGCCCTGCGAGGACTGGCTGAGCTTCTTCTGCTTCACGATGTTCACCGACCGCGACGGCAAGTTCCAGCTGCTCGCGCTCGCCGAGTCGGGCTTCGATCCGCTCTCGCGCACGTGCCGCTTCATGCTGACCGAAGAAGCGCACCACATGTTCGTCGGCCAGACCGGCGTCGGCCGCGTGATCGAGAAGACGCTCACGCTGATGAAGGAGCACCCCGAGCGCGACGTGCGCGACTTCGGCGCGATCCCCGTCGAGATCATCCAGAAGTACATCAACTTCTGGGCGAGCTCCTCGACCGACCTGTACGGCGCCGAGATCAGCTCGAACTCCGCCAACTTCTTCCGCTCCGGCCTCAAGGGCCGCGCCTACGAGGACAAGCAGGCCGATCACCTCGCGCTCGATCAGGCCTACTCCTTCGAGAACTTCGTCGACGGCCGCATCTCGAAGGAAGAGGTGCCGCTGCGCAACGCGATGAACGAGGTGCTGCGCGACGAGTACGTGCGCGACAACCAGAAGGGCATCGACTACTGGAACCGCATCGCCGAGCGCCTCAACTCGCCCGTGCGCTTCACGCTCCCGCACCGCCGCTTCAACCGCAAGATCGGCTGCTACGCGAGCGGCCGCTTCCACCCCGCGACCGGCGAGCTGCTCGACGAGTCGACCTGGCAGGCCCACGTCGAGCAGTGGCTGCCGACCGAGAAGGACAAGGCCTACGTCAAGTCGCTCATGAAGCCCGTCTACGAGAAGGGCCAGTACGCCTCCTGGATCGCCGCGCCCGCCAAGGGCATCGACGACAAGGGCGTCGACTACGAATACGTGAAGCTCGCCTGAGCTCCCGTTTTTCGCTGTTTTCGCCGGGCCGCGTCCCTCTCCGGGGCCGCGGCCCGGCGCACTTCTGTCGAGGTACCGGCTCGCCCCTGCGACCGCGGACGCCATTCTTCAGGCCCTCCGCCGTCCTGATCCCTGTTCCCGGTGGACGGGCTGGCCTTGATGATTATCGGCAGCTACACTGCGGATAATCATGATAAACCGCATCGTCACTGCGGCTGATCTTTCGGCCTCCACCTGCTTCCTGTGGGGACCGCGCCAGTCCGGCAAGAGCACGCTGCTGCGCTCTCTCTTTCCAGAGGCGCCCTACTACGACCTGCTGCGTGCGGCCGAGTTCAGGCGCCTCTCGGCTGATCCGGGCCTTCTCGCTCAGGAGTGCGAGGCCTTGGGTTGGACCGCGGCGCGCCAGCCGCATCCGATCATCGTCGACGAGATCCAGAAGCTGCCCGAGCTCCTCGATGAGGTTCATTCCCTGCACAGCAGGCTCGGCCTGAGGTTCATCTTGACCGGCTCGAGTCCGCGCAAGCTCTTGCGTGGTGGCGGGAACCTGCTCGGAGGCCGCGCGGTGCGCCGAGAGTTGTTTCCGCTGGTCAGCGCCGAACTCAAGGACTTCTCGTTGGAGCGAGCCTTGAACCACGGAACCCTTCCGCCTCACTACTTGGCGGAGTCTCCTCAGCCGCTGCTAAGCGCGTATGTGGGGGACTACCTGCGCGAGGAGGTGATGGCTGAGGCGCTTTCGCGAAGCCTGCCTTCGTTCCAGCGCTTCCTCGAGGTCGCGGCCCTGAGCAACGGTCAGATCATCAACTACGCCGGTGTCGGCCGCGAAGTGGGAGTAGCGGCCAACACGGTCCGATCCTGGTTCGAAGTCCTGACCGACACCTTGATCGGTTGCTGGATCCCCGCCTGGCGCAAGCGACCCAAGCGACGGGTGATCGAGTCACCCCGGTTCTACTTCTTCGATGTCGGGATCGTGAACGAGCTCTCCAAGCGCGGCGAATTGAAGCCGGGATCCGCCGAATTTGGTGCAGCCTTCGAGCACTTCATCCTGCTCGAGCTGCGAGCTCACGCGAGCTACCGGGGCGACCGTCGAACCCTCTCCTACTGGCGCACGACGTCAGGCTTCGAAGTCGACTTCGTTCTCGGGGATGCGGAGGTCGCGATCGAGGCCAAGTCGAGCGAGTCGGTGACAGGCGAGCATCTGCGCGGCTTGAGGGAGTGGCGAGAGGAACATCGCGACAGTCGCTGCATTCTGGTGGCTCGAGTGCCGAGGGCCCGAGTGACCGAGGATGGAATCGAGATCCTGCCGGTGGGAACGTTCTTGCGGGCCTTGTGGGCAGGAGAACTCGTTCGAGAGTGAGATCGTGAGCTCGAGGGGGACAGCACGCGTGCGCAGGTGCCCGAGTCGAGTTCAGCGGCTGCCGCCTGCGTCACGGAGCAGGTTCAATTCGGCGTGAGGGACGGGTCGATAGGGGGGCGATGCCGAGCGTCGCTGCGGTGGCGTGCCCGAAGTGTCGTCGCGAGTGCGGCGAAGGTGAGCTCGTCTGCGGGCTGTGTGGTGAGATGTTGCGGCGCGAGCGGCGCTTGCCGGAACCCGAAGCGGATGAACTTGCGCGGAGCGCGCCCGCAGCGGTGCCGATGCCCGCGCCGCCGGAATGGATCGACGCCTCGAAGCGTCGCGAACAGCTCGAGCCGTGGCTCTTCCTCGGCCTCGGTGCCATCACGGGCCCGGTGTTCGGGTTGACGCCGATGCTCGGGTACATGGGCTGGTTCCTCGCGTCGCTCGTGCACGAGATGGGGCACGCGGGTTTTGCGTGGTTCTGCGGCATGCCGGCCTTCCCGGCGATCGCGCTCGACGGCCACGCGGCTGCGATGCATGGCGAGCAGAGTCCGGCGCTCGTGATCGGAATCGCGCTCGCGCTGTCCGCGGTCGCCTGGAGCAAACTCGACGGCTGGAAGCGCTGGGTCGCGCTCGGCGTCGCGGGTTTCGTGTATCCCGCCTTTGCGTTCTCGTCGGCGCGCGAGGTGCTGCACTTGCTCGCGGGCCACGGCGGTGAGCTGGCCTTCGCGACGCTCGCGCTTTGGAAGTGCCTCGACGGCGGCTTCACGCGCTCGAAGGCTGAGCGTCTGCTCTACGGCACCGTCGGCTGGTTCCTCGTCGGCCGCAACGCGTTCCTGTGCTTCGGCTTGATGACGAGCGAAGCCGCGCGCGCCGATTACGACACCAGCGGCTCCTTCGGCCTCACCAACGACTTCCAGCGCATCGCCGAGGATCTGCTGTACTGGCGTCTCGAGAGTGTCGCCGCGCTGATGCTCGTCGGCACGCTTCTCGTGGTGCCGATCGCCATCGCGTTCACTTTCCTCTGGCGCCGCCTCCACCGCGCCGACTGAGCGAAATTCCCGCAGGAAACTGAACCCAAGCGTCCGCAGCTCGTTGGCGGACTCGATGAAGGCGCTCGCGATGGTTCTCGGACTGGCGCTCCTGCCGCACGAGGCGCTGCGGACGTCGGCGGACGGTCGCACGGTCGCGAGGCAGTCGGGGTACGCCGAGCGGACCCGGCTCGAGGTCGTTCGCGACGGCGAAGTGCTCTGGAGCATCGAACCCGGCTACGCGCTCGCGGCGTTCGAAGTTTCAGCTAGCGGGCATGTCGTCGGCGTGCGGGAGACGGGGAAAGCGGGACTGCGTTACTACTACGCCAAGGTCTTCGGGCCGACCGGCGAGTTGCGGCTGGATCGTCGTTTTCCGCTCGAAAGCGAGAAGTCGATCCAGAACCGCAGCCCGTTCGATTGCACTTCGCTTGCGCTCTATTCTGGGTCCAGCTACCTCGGCGTTGAGGTCCACGACGCCCTGTCCCGCGGTCTCATTCGATGGGACCTGTTGGAATGGCAGGGGGATCAGGAGGGTTACCGCCTGCGAGAACGGTGGCTGAGCTTCCCGCTCGATGCCACGAAGCTGCCCGACGCCTTCGATCCCGCCGAGCAGCTCGACCGCGACCATCCGTTGCCGGGAGGCCAGCGCCTGTACGTGCTCGAAACGACGCCGATCCCGTGCACGAGCACCTACGTCGTGCGCTCGCTCGTCGGCAAGTTGCTCGACGGCATCGAGGGCGAAGTCGTCGACGTCGTGCGCGCCGACGGGCAGTTCATCGGCACGTTGAAGGCTCCCCCGGAGACGTGGAGCTCGACGACCGGCGTGATCCACTCGATCGAGAGCTGGGACGACACGGAGCCTTGGCGAATCGCCGGCGCGAACGAGCGCCTGCAGTTCGTCGACCGTGGCTTCTCCATCGCGTGGTTCGGCTCCGACGTGACGACGCACGTCGAAGTTCTCGCCCCTCGATGGCCCTTGCCCGTCGAGTCCTTGCTCGTCCGCTGACTCGCGCGCTAGAGCACGTCCGGTGCCTGGTAGGTGCCGAAGCGCTTCTCGAGGACGCCGCAGATCTCGCCGAGGGTGGCGTAGCACTCGACGGCGGGCAGGATCGCTTCGAGCAGGTTGGTGGAGCTGGTGGCGGCGCGGTCGACGGCCTCGAGCGAGGCAGCGACCTTGAGCGAGTCGCGCTTGGCGCGGACGCTCGCGAGGTCGGCGAGCACGGCTTCGCGCGCGGACGGGTCGGGGCGGAAGATGCGCGGCGCGGGCTCGGCTTGCGTGAACTCGTTGACGCCGACGATCGTGCGCGCCTTCGACTCGACGTCGCGTTGCCACGCCATCGCGCTCTTGTGGATCTCGCGCTGCAGGAAGCCTTGTTCGATCGCGCGCACGGCACCACCGCGGCGCTCGACCTCGGCCATCAGCTCGAGCGCACGGCGTTCGAGTTCGTCGGTCAGGGCCTCGATGTACGGCGCGCCGCCGAGCGGATCGATCACGTCCGCGACGCCCGACTCGTTGGCGAGCACCTGCTGCGTGCGCAGCGCGAGCCGCGCGGACTCCTCGCTCGGCAGCGAGAGCGCCTCGTCGCGCGAGTTGGTGTGCAGCGACTGCGTGCCGCCGAGGATCGCCGCGAGCGCCTGCACGGTCACTCGCACGACGTTGTTGTCGGGTTGTTGGCTCGTGAGCATCGACCCCGCCGTCTGCGTGTGGAAACGCAGCATCCAGCTCTCGGGGTCCTTGGCGCCGAACTCCTCGCGCATGATCCGGGCCCACATGCGGCGCGCGGCGCGGAACTTCGCGACTTCCTCGAACAGGCTGTTGTGCGCGTTGAAGAAGAACGAGAGCCGCGGCGCGAACTCGTCGATCGGCAGGCCGGCCTCGAGCGCGGCTTTCACATAGGCGCGACCGTTGGCGAGCGTGAACGCGACCTCCTGCACGGCCGTCGAGCCCGCCTCGCGGATGTGGTAGCCCGAGATCGAGATCGTGTTCCAGGCCGGCGCGTGCGTGCGCGCGAAGCTCATCAGGTCGGTGACGAGCCGCATCGACGGCCCGGCCGGGAAGCGGTAGTTCCCGCGCGCCGCGTACTCCTTGAGGATGTCGTTCTGGACCGTGCCGCGGATCCTCTCGGCCGGCACGTTCGCGCGCCGGCAGAGCGCGACGTACATGCACAGCAGGATCGGCGCCGTCGCGTTGATCGTCATCGACGTCGACACTTCGCCGAGCGGGATCGAGTCGAACAGGCGCTCCATGTCGGCCAGCGAATTGATTGGCACGCCGACCAGACCCACCTCCGGCGAGGCGAGCGGATGGTCGGAGTCGTAGCCGATCTGCGTCGGCAGGTCGAAGGCCGTCGAGAGCCCGGTCTGGCCGCTCGCGAGCAGCACGCGGAAGCGCTGGTTGGTGTCGCGCGCGCTCGAGAAGCCCGCGTACTGGCGCATGGTCCAGAAACGCCCGCGGTACATCGTCGCGCGCACGCCGCGTGTGTACGGGTACTCGCCGGGGAAGCCTCCGTCCGGCGCACCGCCGTAGAGCGGCTGCGGCTCGAGCCCGGACGGCGTCGCGAAGCTCTTGCGCCGCTCGCCCTTCGCAGCCTTGGCCCAGACTTCCGACTTCCAGCGCTGCAGGCCCGCATCACCGCGGGAATCGTCGCTCGCACTCATGGGGGCGCGGATTCTAGCGAGGCGACCGGAACGTTAGGCTCTGCGGCCGGTTTCCCTGTCCGTTTGCCAGCATCCGTCCAACCTACCCCTCACTCGCCCGCACCTCGGGCTCCAACTCGATGAACAAGTTCCTCGCCATCGCCCTCCTCGGCGTCGCCGGTTTTGGTGTCGCCGCCGCCCTCCCGGCGCCCGTCGACGTTCCCGTGCCGGCCCGCGCCTCGGGCGAGGTGCTCGAGCAGTCGATGGAGACGCTCAACGGCGCCCTGAAGGGCCTGATGAAGGGCGGCATCAGCGCCGAGACCAAGGACAAGTCGCTCGACACGCTCGTGCGCATGCAGTCGGCGATCGTCGCTGCCAAGTCCGAGAAGCCGCACGACCTGTCGGCGGAAGAGCTCGTCGGCTACCGCGCGATGATGGCGGACATGCTCGGCCTGACCTGCAAGATCGAGGTCGCGACGCTGCAGGGCAAGTTCGACGACGCCAACAAGCTCGTGAAGGAAGAGCTGACGCGCTTCAAGAAGGAAGGCCACGACAAGTACCAGAAGGAAGAGGAGCACGGCGACCACAAGTAGCCGACACGAACGCCTCGAAATGCCCGACGGCGGGCCCGCACGTGCGCGTGCGGGCCCGCCGTCGGTGCTTCAGCGCCGCGGGATCACTTCACTTCGATGTCGAGGCCGGCGACCAGCTTCTGGATCTCGGCCAGCGTCTTCTCGCTCGCGACGACGATCACGCTGTTGGAGCGCTCGTCGGCCACGAACTGCGCGCGGTTGTCGGGATAGACGGCCTGCAGCTTGTTCGTCATGTCCTGCGCCGAGGCGTGCTTGAGCGCGATGACCTCGCGTGTGTGCTCCTGCCGATGCGCGACGGCGATGCACGAGGACGTTCCGAGGAGCGTGAGGACGAGGAGCGAGGCGAGCGTCGGATTCTTCATGTGGATGAGTTTCCCTTGGCGCCATTGGAGAGGGGTGGCGTGGATCGAAATCTAGCGCGGGAGCCCCGCAGCGGCGAGTTCGGCCTGTCGCGCGTAGTCGATCGACTCGGCGAGGATGCGTGCCGCCTCGGCCGGCGCGTGGAAGCCCATCGAGTTCTCCGCCGCGACGTAGTCGAGCCGCCACTGCGCCTTGCGCTGCAGCTCGAGCGCGGGCGCGAGCTGCTCCTCGCTCGCCCCGCCGGCCTTCGCGGCCTTGAGCCGGTCGAGCATCGCCACGTTCGCCGCCGCCGCGCGCTGCATCAGCTCGTGCGTGCGGTTCTGGATCGTCGAGACGCGCCCGAGGATCTCCTCTTCCGGATACGGATGGCACACCTGGCACGCGCGCGACACGTTGAGCAGCGGGCTGCGCACGTGGTGGTCGCTGACCTTGAGCGCGCCCTCGCGCGTGTACGGCATGTGGCAGTCGGCGCACGAGACGCCCGAGCGCGCGTGGATGCCCTGGCTCCACAGCTCGAACTCCGGATGTTGTGCCTTGAGCACTTCCGCGCCCGTTTCCGCGTGTTTCCAGTCGAAGAAGCGGTGCCCGTCGGCAAAACGGAACTCGTCGTACGTCGCCTCGATCTGTTCGACCTTCAGGCCCTTGGCCCACGGGAAGAACAGCGTCGTCTTCGGGCCGCAGTAGTACTCGACGTGGCACTGGCCGCACACGAATGAGCGCAGCTCCTGCCGCGTGCCGTCGACGTTGGGGTCGTAAGGCGCCGCGCGTTTCCCCGCGCGCCACTGCTCGATGCTCTTCAGGTGCGGCACCGGCTCCTCACTCGCCGCGAGCGCCGCGATGCCGTTGAGGAACCCGGGCCGCGTCACGCGCAGCTCCATCGTCTGCGGATCGTGGCAATCGACGCACGACACCGGGTGCGCACCGTCGGTGTGCACCTTCTCGGTGTTCGTGCCGCCCCCGACGGGGTTGTTCGAGCCCGTCTTGACGAGCTCGGCGTGCGCGTCGGCGTAGCTGAGCTTGCCCGTGGCCTCGAAACCCGCCATCACGTCGCCTTTGCCCAGCCGCCGGTAGGTCGGCATCACGGACGCGTGGCAGTGCAGGCACGCCCCCGGCTGCGGACGCTCCGTCACGCGCCGCGTTTCCTCCTGGTCGTGCAGCATGAACGCGTGGCCGCGCCGGTCGCGATAGTCGATGGCGAAGGCGTATCCCGCGAAGATGCGCGCGAGCCACGGGTCGCGTTCGAGCTTCTGCTCGGGCAACGCCTCGCTGCCGCCGAACTGCGTGCGCGTCGTGTCGGCCGTGCGCAAGTACGCGTCGTACTGCCGCGGCCAGTTCCTGCCCCACGGCGCGGGGTCGGTCGTCTCCTCGGTGACGTCGACGAGGCGCACGTACGTGTTCTTCGCCTCCTGCTTGCGCTCGAAGATGTTCGTGAGCAACGCCGCGACGGCGAAGCCTGCGACGGCAGCGAGTCCAAGCAGGGCGATCAGGACGAGGCGGCGGCGCGCGCCCGAAGGGGTGGAGGTCGTCATCATTCTGGTCGTCAGTTGCGAGCGCCGTGACCAGCGCCCCGGTGACAGTGGACACACTGCACGGCATCGGCGGCGGTCTTCGCGCCGGCGAGGATGTCGTGCACGAACTCGCCGTGGCAGCGCAAGCAGTTCTCCTGCAGGATCGCGCTGTTGCTCGGCTTGATCTGGATCGGCTCGTGGAAGTCCTGCAGCGTGAAGCCCTTCGAGTGGTAGTACCCGTTCGAGGCCTTCGCGAGGTACTTGGCGACGAAGTCGTCGACCGGCAGGTGGCAATCGGCGCAGCCCGCGACGGCGTGGTGGGGCCCGTGGCTCCACGACTTGTACTCGTCGTTCATGATGTGGCAGTTGGCGCAGGCCCGCGGGTCGGTCGAGAAGTAGCTCAGGCCCTCGGCGTACTGGAACGTGTACGCGCCGAGCCCGAGCCCCAGCCCGGCGACGAGCGTGGTCGCGAGCAGGGTGCGGCGGAACGGGAGCCGGCGGAGCGCAGGGGCGGCCATGGGGTACGCACCCTAGCGGGCCGCCTTCGTACGCACTCTGCGCTGAAAGGCGTAGTTTTCGGGAGCGACGCTATCTTCTCGTCCATGAACGTCCCGGCCCCGCTCACGTCGCTCGTCCGCGGCGTCCACCACATCGCCATCGTCGTCCCGTCGATCGCCGTCGCTCGCAAGACCTACGAAGGCGTGCTCGGCCTCTCCGCGAGCGAACCAGAGTTCGTGCCCGAGCAGAAGGTCAACGTGCTCGTTACCTATGCCGGCGCCCAGCGCATCGAGCTGGTCGAGCCCGCCAGCGACGACTCACCCGTGACCAAGTTCCTCGCCAAGACCGGCGGCGGCCTGCACCACGTCGCCTACAAGGTCGACGACGTCGCCACCGCCATCGCGGCCTGCAAAGCGGCGGGTTTGCGTTTGATCGACGAGAGCCCGCGCAACGGCGCCCACCACACGCGCATCGCGTTCGTGCACCCCTCCGCGATGGGCGGCGTGCTCACGGAGCTCGTGCAGGACACGCACTGATCGCGTCAGCGCGCGACAATGCGGCGCCGGAGCGGGGAATACCGGAATACCGAGCCAGAGCAATTTTTTCTGCAAACTGCGGCCTGCGTCGACGGCGTTGCCGTCGACGCAGGCCGCAGTTTGCAGAAAAAATTGCTCTGGCTTCCATGAGAGGGGCTCACCTCGTCAAGGCCGTACTGTTGGTTTGTGTTGTTCCCGACTCGGGGTTCGGCGAGGGCTCCTTCC
>JABWBL010000612.1 GCA_013360535.1 Planctomycetaceae bacterium | reverse complement strand
CGTCAGCGGCGGCATCGCGCTTTCGCTCGACGAGCTCGACGCGGGCGAGATCCTCGCGACCGACGCTGCGCCGTCGGGGAGCGTGCTGCGCGCGGCGAAGGAGCGTGGCGCGCATGCGGTGCTCAGCGCCGAGCTCGGGCATGTCAACGTCGACCGCAGCGGGAAGGATCGCCACCTCGACGCGGTTCAGTACCGCGGCGTGCGCTCGGACCTGCCCGTGGCGATGATCTCGCCGCGCTCGCTCGCGACGATCCGCGAGTGCGTCGCGAAGGATCCGGTCGCGCGGATCACGCTCACGGCCTCGGTGAAGCTCGATGAGCGACCGCTGCGCACGCTGGTCGCGACGGTGCTCGGCAGCGACCGCGCGCAGGAGGCCGTCGCGATCGCGAGCCACGTGCAGGAGCCGGGCGCGTGCGACAACGCGAGCGGCGTCGCCGGCGTGTGCGAGGCCGCCTGCGCGCTCGCCAGTGCGCTGCAGGACGGCAAGCTCGAGCTCCCGTCGCGCTCCGTCGTGTTCCTGTTCGGCGACGAGTTCACGCAGAGCTCGATGTGGCTCGATGCGACCGCACGCAAGCCCGTTGCGGGCATTTCCGCGGACATGCTCGGGGAATCGCGCGAGCTGACGGGCGCGCGGCCGCTGCTCGAACGCGCTCCGGATCCCGCGAACACGAAACTCCTGCCGCCCGACGAGGCGACCGAGTGGGGGAGCGGTCCCGCGCGAAGCGAGCGCACGCTGACGAGCGGCCTTTCGCTGATCGCGCGCTGCGCGCTCGCGGACGTCGCGGCGATCGAGCCCGGCTGGGAGACGGCCGAGCACCCCTACGAAGGCGGCAGCGACCACAGCGTGTTCCTCGGCCGCGGCCTGCCCGGCGTGCTCTTCTGGCACTTCACGGACTTCGCCTACCACACCAGCCTCGACCGCATCGAGCACGTCGACGCCGACGAGCTGCGCCGCATGAGCGTCGCGGTCGTCGCCACCGCCCTCGCACTCGCCGACCCTCAGCCGGGGGATCTCGATCGTTACCTGCGCTCGAACAACGAGGAGCGCAAGCTGCGCGTGCAGGCCGCGCTCGAGGCGGGCGACGAGGAGCTCGCCGAGCGCTGGCGCCAGTGGACCGACGCAGTGCGCCAGTGGCTGCGCGTCGAGACGCTGCGCCTGACTCCCGAGGAACAGGCTTCCCTCGCCCCGGCCGAGTCGGCATCCTCGAACCCCACCCCAGCCAAGGATTCCCGATGACCTCGTCCCGCCAGACCCCCAGCGGCGTCGATCGCCGCATGCTCCTCGGCGGTTCCGCCGCCGCTGCCGCCGCCTTCGCCTGCGCCGCGACCGGGACGTCGACTTCCGTCCAGTCGGCGCCGCTGCCGTCGAGCGCGGGTCAGGGCTTTCCCGCGGGACGCACCGGCTATCCGGTGATGGTCGGCAGCGCGAACGCGCTCGCCGGGATGAAGCTGCACTACTCCAAGCTCGTCGAGGGCGCCGATCCGCTCGACGCCGCGATCGAGGTCGTCAAGGTGACGGAAGCCGATCCCGAGGACACGAGCGTCGGCCTCGGCGGCCTGCCGAACGAGGAAGGCGTGGTGCAGCTCGACGCCGCCTGCATGCACGGCCCGACGCACAACTCCGGCGCCGTCGCGTGCATCGAGAACATCCTGCATCCGAGCGAAGTCGCGCGCCTCGTGATGGAGCGCACCGACCACTGCCTGCTCGTCGGCGAGGGCGCCTACAAGTTCGCGCGCGCGCACGGGCACCCGCACGTCGAGCTCCTGACGGAATCGACGCGCAAGATCTGGCTCCAGTGGCGCGAGCGGCACTCGAACGACGACGACTGGCTGCCGCCGGCGGCGAAGAAGAACGCGCGGCTGGGACGCACGCTGCGATATGTCGCGGAGCTCGAGCGCGCGGGCTACGACCACGCCTGGGGCACGATCCACTGCTCCGCGCTCTCGGTGCGCGGCGAGATCGCGTGCACGACGACCACCAGCGGCCTCGCGTTCAAGATCCCTGGCCGTGTCGGTGACTCGCCGATCATCGGCGCGGGCCTGTACTGCGATCAGGAAGCCGGCAGCGCGGGCGCGACAGGCCGCGGCGAGTCGTCGATCCTGTCGCTGGCGAGCGCCACGATCGTCGAGTACCTGCGGCGCGGCGCCGCTCCGCTCGACGCGGGCCTCGAGACCGCGCGGCGCGTGGTGCGGCAGGTCGAGCGACAGGCGAAGTGGCAGCCCGAGCTGATGGGTGCCGACGGGAAGCCCTCGTTTGGCCTGCACCTGTACGTGCTCGCGCTCGACGGCCGCACCGCGGGCGTTTCGCTCAAGGGTGGTGGGCAGTTCGCC
>JABWBL010000611.1 GCA_013360535.1 Planctomycetaceae bacterium | reverse complement strand
GCGCGTGCGCGTGCACGCGCTCGAGAAGACCGGCGCCGCGACCGACATCGGTGCGCTGCAGGCCTTCGCGCCGCCGGGGACGGTGTTCCAGGTCGCGTCGCAGTTCAACTGCCTCGAAGCTCCCGGCCCGCACGTCGTGCCGGTGGTGCAGTACATCTCCGATCCGACGCAGGGACCGCGTGCGTCGGTGTCGGCCTGGCCGGGGACGTTGCTCCGGCACTATCGGGCCCCCGCGGACGACGGCTCGCGTTTCGTGCAGAGCGATGCGCGGGGCCTCGAGCTGCTCGGGCTCGCGATCGACGCGCAGCTCGGCTGCGCTCGCTCGGGTTACCTGCGCACGCAGGACATTCCCGACCTCGCACGCTTCGTCGCGGCGCTGGAAGAGCGCTTCGAGCTCGTGCGAGTCGGCCTCCACGAGAGTGTCGAGGTGTGCGCGGGCCACGACTGGACAGGACCTGTGCCGACGGCGCCCGAGCAGCGCGTCTCGCAGGTGTTCACGTCGACGCTGGCGCTCGGCGGGTATTCGAGCGGCGACTCGCGCAAGGCGCTCGAGGCCTGCCGCCTGCTCCTGCGCGCGAGCTACACCGGCACGCTGTTCGCCGCGGCCGCGATCGGTGCACCGCGCGTCGTGCTCACGTTCATCGGCGGCGGCGTTTTCGGCAATCCGACCGAGGAAATCGCCGCGGCGATCGTCGCGGCGGTCGAAGAACTGTCGCGCGCGAGCTCGGCGCAGCTCGAAGTGTTCGTCAACACGCGCAGCGAGACGCCCACGGCACTCGCGCAGCTCGTGTCCACCAGCGGCGGCTCGATCCTGCGCTCGCGCTACAGGTAGCCGAGCTTGCGCAGCTGCTCGAGCAGGTCGCGGTCGAGCTCGCCCGTGCCGTCGGCCTGCTTCGTGCGCTCGCGCCACTCGCCGAGGACGTGCTGCATCTCGGCGTAGGGCAGCGCGGGAGTCTTGCCGCCCGCGCGCAGGTCGGTCTGCTCGTCGGGGTCGTTCGAGAGCGTGAAGTACTGCTCGCGTTCCTCGACCCGCTCGGTGTCGAGCCAGTGCGACGACGACCAGATCAGCTTGGAGCCACTCGCGCGCAGCGAGATGCGTCGGCCGCCGATGTCGAAGCCCGACACGTTGCCGGCGAGGTCGCTGATCGCGAACGAAGGGCGCTTGCGCTCGTCGGGCACGCCCTGCGCGAGGTGCAGGAGGCTCTCACCCGTAGTCTCGAGCGTCGCCTGCAGGCCGAGCACCTCGAGCACCGTCGGGGCGACGTCGAGCAGGCGCACCTGGTTCTTCACGCGCGTGCCGGCGTGCGCCGCAGCGGGAAAACGCACGATCAGCGGAACGTGGAGCTCCTCGTCGAACAGGAACGAGCCGTGGTCGAACCAGTAGTCGTGCGAGCCGAGGCCCTCGCCGTGGTCGCTCGTGAGCACGATCAACGTGCGTTCGAGCCTTCCCGCGGCCTCGAGGCCCGCGAGCAGGCGCCCCAGCTGCTTGTCCGCGTAGCTGATCTCGCCCGCGTACAGCGCCTTCATGTGCGCCACCGCATCAGGGCTCGCGACGAGCGCCTCGCGTTGCGCCGTCGTGATCTCGTACCAGTTGAAACCGTTCCGCGCCTTCGGATCGTCCAGCAGCTTCGGGTCGGCCCCGTGCAGCAACGCGAACTCGGGCGGCGGCGCGTAGGGGACGTGTGGATCGTAGAAGTGCACGAACGTGAACAGCGGCTCGTCGCCGCGCGTGCGGACCCAGTCGAGCGTGCGGTCGACGGTCTCGCCCGCGGGGCGGTCGGGGCGGCGCACTTCGTGGCCACGGCGCTCGGCGAAGCGGATCGCGGCGCCGACCAGGTGCAGGCGCTCCGCGATGCGCGGCATCCAGCGCCACGCGAGCATCTGGTCGTCGTACCAGTCGAAACGCTCCGCGAGGCCGCTCGCTTCGTCGACCAGCGTGAAGCCCGACACGAACCCGGCGGTGGCGTGCGTGCGCGCGAGCGCGTCGGCGAGCGTGCGCACGCGATTGGAGATGCGCACGCCGTTGGAGCGTGCTCCGTGCTCGGCGGGATACAGGCCCGTCAGCAGCGTCGTGTGCGACGGTCCCGTCGTGTTGGCCTGGCTCGTCGCGTCCTCGAACAGCACGCCCTGCGCCGCGAGCGCATCGATCGTCGGCGTCTGCGCATCGGCCTTGCCGTAGCAGCCGAGCGCGTCCGCACGCAGCGTGTCGATGCTCACCACGAGCACGTCGAGCTGGCCCGGTGTCGAGACCTCGGGAATCCTGCGGTCCGGCGCCGAAGCGGCCGCGAGCAGCAGCAGCGCGAGCGCACCGGCCGTGGCCGCGTGCGGCGCT
>JABWBL010000044.1 GCA_013360535.1 Planctomycetaceae bacterium | reverse complement strand
CTTCGCACGCGGCGTCGTCGGCGGTGCGCTCGCGTTGTTCGAGCGCGCGCCGTGGCTCGGAGAGATCGCGGCCGGGCTCACGCTGCTCACGGCGCTCTTGACCGCCCTGCACCTGTGGATGCGCGCGAGCGACGCGCGCGAGCTCGAACGGTTGCGCAAGGAGCACGACGATGGCGACACGAGCGGTCCGCATCGAGGCAAGGACACCTGAGGAGTACGTCGAGGCGCTCGAGGCGCGCTCGCAACGCCGGGTCGCGGGCGGCCTGATCGCCCTGCACCACCGCGGGCAGCGCCAGCTGGGGCCGTTGTGGAAACCGCTGCTCGGGGCGCTCGGAGTCGCCACCGCAGTGCTCGCGTGGAAACTGGCGAGCGCACGTCGGCCGGCGAGTGGGGGCGACGCTGCGAGCCTCGCCTTCGGGTGCCTGCGGCAAGCGTGGCAATGGAGGCTCTGACTTCGCGCGACGAGCCCTGGAGCGGATGGGACGATTGTTCTGGGCCCGGCGCGCAGGCGACTCTTCCGTGCACGGCAGGCTACACTGGGGTCTGGAATCGAGCCGAACAGCCCTCGCGGCGGCGGCTCCCTGCTCCGCACCCTGACGACAGCGCCGCATGAAGAAGAAGATCGTCCTCTACCAGCCCCAGCAGGTCGACTCGACCATCGGCCCGCCGTGCAGCGGGGACATGCTGCCGCTGGAGATGCTCACGATCGCGGCCTTCCCCGACAAGGAAGGCTACGAGGTCGTGATCGTCGACGCGCACCTGTACGAGCAGGAGGAAGCGCACCGGCGACTGCTCGAGGCCTGCGAGGGCGCGTTCCTGTACGCGACCACCGGGATCCTCGGGTTCATGGTGACGGATGGGTTCCGTGCCACGAGCAAGGTCAAGCAGCGCTTCCCGAAGCTCCCGAGCATCATCGGCGGCTGGTTCGCGAGCGTGCGGCCCGAGCTGCAGCTCGCGACGGGCCTGTACGACGCGGTCGTGCTCGGCCAGGGCGAGCATGCGTTCCTCGACGTCGTCCAGGCGATCGATGCGGGCACCTCGCTCGAGTCGATCGCGGGCCTCGCGCTGTGGCGCGACGGTCAAGTCGTCAAGACCGAGAAGCGCGGCGTCGTCGGCTGGGACGGCGTGCACAACTGCGCCTGGCACCTGCTCGACATCGCGCCGTACCGCGACCGCCAGCTCCAGCAGGGCAGCCACAAGCACATCCTGCGCATGCCGACGCCGCCAGCGATCGGCTCGCGCAAGCCGTACTTCGGCATCACGTACTTCTCGAGCTACGGCTGCCCGGAGCCGTGCACGTTCTGCTGCTCGCCGATCGTCACCGACCGCCGCTGGAAGGCGATGCCGGCCGACCGGATGCTCGACGACCTGCAGGATCTCCAGCAGCGCTGGGGCTTCGACACCGTGCGCTTCCACGACGCGAACTTCGGTGTGCTGCAGAAGCGCACCAAGGAGTTCGCCGAGGGCATGCTCGCGCGCGACCTGAAGTTCTGGTGGAACGCGTTCATCGAGACGCATTCCATCCTCAGCTACAAGCCCGACGTGCTCGACGCGATGGCGAAGGCGGGCATGTACGTCGCCGAGATCGGCGCCGAAGCGGGCACGAACGAGATGATGAAGCGCATCGGCAAGCCCATCAAGGACGACGACAACATCGCCGCCGCCGTCGAGATGGACAAGCGCGGCGTGTGCGCTTCGGTGACGTACATCATCGGCTACCCGGGCGAGGGCCCGGAGTCGATGATCGCGACGATCGACCAGTGCCGGCGCCTGCACGTCGCGGCGCCGCTCGCGCGTCCGACGGTCTGGCCGTACAGGCCGATCCCGGGCACGGCGATGTGGGACGAGGCGATCTCGCTCGGCTACCAGCCGCCGCAGAAGATCGAGGAGTGGGGCTCGATCGGCGAGTACCACCTCGAGGAGACCTGGCCGGGCAAGATCCCGCCGCACGTCGCCGAGCGCCGCAAGCTCTACCAGCACTACGTGACGCTGAGCTACGGGCTCGCGCGCGGCAAGATCGGCTTCTGGGAGAAGCGCGCCGAGTCGCGCCTGCGCGACAACAACTGGAACTTCGGTGTGCTCGAGGCGCGGGCCTTCGACGTCTACAACCGCATCGAGCGCAAGCTCTTCCCGCGGCCGGAGCTGTCGCGCTCGTGGGTCGACCCCGGCCACAAGACGGGCACGTCGGGCAACGCGGCGTCGCGCTCGAGCGACGCGATGACGAAGACGACCGCGGGGTAGTTCGCGCCGGCGCGGGCGCCAGTGCCCGGGATGCGAACTCGTAGGTCTTACGCGGCCTTTCGCGGGTTCTCGACGGTCCGTTGGTGGTCCAAGTGAGTAGGCAGCGCCGCGGGCGGGGCCGTCGAAAGGGGCGAGGCGCTGGCACGCAACTCGCATGAGGCGTGGCGCTCGCCCATACCCCCGACGACACCACCGTGATCACCCAAACGCCAAAGAAGAGTCTCCGCGTCCTGTTCATCGAGGAATACCTGCCGCAGGAGATGCTCGGGATCATGTGGCTGTCGCGCGCCATCAAGGACGCGGGGCACCAGACCAAGGCGCTGTTCGTGCCCGACCGCGACTGGGTGCAGAAGCTCAAGGAGTACAACCCCGACGTGGTCGCGTACTCGGTGATGACGGGCATGCACCTGTACCTCGCCGAGATCAACCAGCGCGTGAAGCGCGAGCTGCCGGGCGTGCTCTCGGTCTTCGGCGGGCCACACCCGACGTTCAGCCCCGAGTACATCGAGACCGACGGCATCGACGTGGTCTGCCGCGGCGAAGGCGAGCAGGCGATCGTCGAGTTGCTCGAGCGCGTCGCCGAAGGCCGCGACTTCTCGGACGTGCAGAACCTGTGGGTCAAGGACACGAAGTCGGGCGAGATCGCGAAGAACCCCGTGCGGCCGCTCGTGCAGAACCTCGACGAGCTCGGCCAGCCCGACCGCGAGGTGGTGTACGACGCGGCGCCGATCTACGCCGACTGCGACCGCAAGGTGTTCGTCACGCAGCGCGGTTGCCCGATGAACTGCTCGTTCTGCTTCCACCACGCGTGGAAGAAGAAGGTGTATTCGGCCAACAACAAGGAGTACACGCGCAAGCGCTCGGTCGACCACATCCTCGAGGAAATCAAGCAGGTCCGCGCCAAGTACAACCTGAAGTTCCTGCACTTCGTCGACGACATCTTCAACCTGAAGAGCTCGTGGCTCGAGGAGTTCTGCGAGCGTTACCCCAAGGAAATCGGGCTGCCGTTCGATGTGATCCTGATGGCGAACCTGACGACGGAGCGCCACATCGAACTCCTGCGCAAGGCCGGCTGCGTCTACGCGCGCATCGCGATCGAGGCGGCGAACGACCACGTGCGCAACACGCTGTTCCGCAAGAACACGACGCGCCAGCAGCTCGTGCAGGCCTCGGGCTGGATCACCAAGCACGGCATTCGCCTCGGCTCGCTCAACATCCTCGGCGCGCCGGGCGCGACGATCGAGGACGAGCTCGACACCGTGCGCCTCAACGTCGAGTGCAAGGTCGACCATCCGATGGTCAGCCTGATGCAGCCGTACCCGATGTTCGACATCACCGACACCACCACGCAGATGGGCTACGCGGTGTCGAGCCTCGACCAGTTCCCCGTGAACTTCCGCCGCTCGCTGCCGGTCGAGAGCGACCAGAAGCGCCAGATCGAGAACCTGCACAAGCTCTTCCCGATCGCGGTGCGCAATCCGTGGCTCGTGAAGTACCTGCCGAAGCTGATCAAGCCGCGCTGGATGTACCGGCCGTACCTCGTGCTGTTCATGCTGCACGCGGAGTACCTCGTCGCCGAGCAGGCGGGCCTGTACGCGCGCGCCCAGGGCCTGAAGGGGCCGCGCTACTGGACGTGGGTCGATTTCACGTACCGCCTCGCGACCAAGGGCGTGCTGCGCACGTACCAGGCCATGTTCAAGGGCCTCGAGCGGCGCTTCACCCAACGCGCGGAAACGCTGCGGGTCTCGCTGCAGATGGGCGACGAGCGCGTCGTCGCGCACATGGATTGAACGTGCGGTCGCGGGCTCGCGCGGCGCCTGCGCCGTGACGAGCCCCGGCTGCGCCGGTATCCTCCGGACCCCTGTCCATTCCGGAGGAAACCATGCGTGCCCCCAGCGCTCTCGCGCTCCTGCTCACCGTTCCCACGCTGTCGACCGCGTTTGCCGCCTCCGCGGCGCCGGCCGACGTTCTCACCGCCCATCGTGTCGCCGAGCTGCGCGCGGTGACCACGGCCGAGATCTCGCCAGATGGCACTCAGATCGCGTACGTGCTTGCGGTGCCGCGCAAGCCGGGCGTCGACGAGGACGGCGGCTCGTGGACCGAGCTGCACGTCGTCGACATCGCGAGCGGCGTCTCGCGGCCCTACGTGACGGGCAAGGGCAACGTGTCGAGCCCGCGCTGGACCGCGGATGGCAAGGCGATCGCGTTCCTCCAGAAGCGCGGTGACGACAAGTCCACGGCGCTCTACATGATCGAGCTCGCCGGTGGTGAAGCGCGCCGGGCCGAGGCGGCCGACGAGTCGATCTCGGCCTTCGACCTGCACCCCGATGGCAAGCGCGTCGTCGTCGTGAGCCTCGAGCCCGAGAACGCGGCGCGCAAGGCCGCGCGCGGCAAGGGCTTCACGCAGGAGATCTACGAGGAGGACGTGCGCTGGTCGAAGCCGTGGGTCGGCACGCTGTTCGACGAGGCGAAGCCCACCAAGCTGGGCGTCGAGGGCCATGTCTCGGCGGCGCAGTGGAACCCCAAGGGCGACGCGCTCGCGCTCACTGTCGCGGCCTCGCCGCTCGTGGACGACGACTACATGCGCAAGCAGGTCGCGATCGTCTCGGCCGAGGGCCAGGCCCTCGCGCGCATCGAAAACCCCGGAAAACTCGGCGAAGTCGCGTGGAGCCCCGATGGCGCGCGCATCGCGATCATCGCCGCCGGCGACCGCAATGACCCGACCGACGGGCGCCTGATGCTCGCCCCGGCGAGCGGTGGCGCGCCGGTCGAGGTGCTGCCGGGCCTCGAGGGCGACTGCGAGGCGTTCGCGTGGCAGACGCCGGATTCGATGCTGACCGTGCTCGCGCGCGGCGTCGAGGTGAGCTTCGAGAAGCTCGCGCTCGGCGATCTCGCGAAGGTTCAGCCGAAAGTGCTCGTCGCGACCGGTGGACCGATCCTCACGTCGGTCTCGCTCTCGAGCGACGGCCTGCGCGGAGCGTTCGTCGCGAACTCCCCGACGCACGTGCCCGAGGTCTACACGATGGCGCACGGCGAGGCCGCGCCGCGCCGGCTCACGCACTCCAACCCCGGCTTCGAGAAGTACCGCCTCGCGCCGCAGGAAGTCGTGCGCTTCAAGGCGCGCGACGGACTCGAGCTCGAGGGCGTGCTCGTGCGTCCGCTCGACGAGAAGAAGGGCCAGCGTTACCCGCTGATCCTGTACGTGCACGGCGGGCCGGAGTCGCACCACTCCAATGGCTGGCTCACGAGCTACGGCGACCCGGCGCAGACCGCGGCCGCGCGCGGCTTCGCGGTGATGCACACCAACTACCGCGGCTCGACCGGACGCGGCATGGCCTTCGCGAAGTCGAGCCAGGCCGATGCGGCCGGCAAGGAATTCGACGACCTGATCGACGCCGTCGATCACCTCGTCGCGACGGGCCTCGTCGACGGCACGAAGGTCGCCGTCACCGGCGGTTCTTACGGCGGTTACGCGACCGCGTGGCTCTCGACGCGCTATTCCGACCGCATCGCGGCGGGCGTGATGTTCGTCGGCATCTCCGACAAGATCTCGAAGGTCGGCACGACCGACATTCCCGACGAGGAGTTCTTCGTGCACGCGCTGCACCGCCCGTGGGAGGACTGGACCAAGATGCTCGAGCGCAGCCCGATCTTCTACGCGGGCCAGTGCAAGACGCCGCTGCTCATCCTGCACGGCAAGGACGACCCGCGAGTGAACCCCGGCCAGTCGCGCGAGATGTACCGCCACCTCAAGCTGCGCAGCGCGGCGCCGGTGCGGCTCGTGCTGTACCCAGGCGAAGGCCACGGCAACCGCAAGGCGGCGGCACGGCTCGACTACAACCTGCGCATGCAGCAGTGGATCGAGCACTACCTCACCGGGCCCGGCGGCACGCCGCCGGCGATCGACCTCGACTACGCGGACACGAAGGTCGAGGCCAAGTAGGCGTGAGTCCGGGCCGGCTTGCGCGAGCCACTAGATGAGCTCTGCCGCGCCGTTTCCGCCCCGTATCGCGCTCGTCGTCGCCGTTCTCGCGGTGTCGACGAGCGCGGTGTTCATTCGGTTCGCGGACGCGGCGCCGCTCGTGGTGGCGTTCTATCGCTGCGTGATCGCGACGGCCGTGCTGGGAGCGATCGGCTGGCGCGAATGCCGCGCGGAGCTGCCGAACTTGAGCGGGCGCGAGCGCTGGCTCGCGGTCGGCACCGGGCTTGCGCTCGCGTTGCACTTTGCGACTTGGATCAGCTCGCTCTCGTACACGACGGTCGCGTCGAGCCTCGTGCTCGTCAACACGACGCCGCTGTGGGTGGCGATGCTCGCGCCGTTCGTGTCGCACGACCGTGTGCGGCCGGGAACGTGGATCGGAGTGGGTGTGAGCGTCGTCGGCTGCGTGCTGATCGGCGTCGCGGACCTCGGGCCGGACGGCAGTTTTGACTTGTCGGGCAGCGCGTTGTGGGGGGACCTGCTCGCACTCGCCGGCGCGTGGTTGTGCGCGGTGTACATGCTCGCGGGGAGGCGCCTGCGGCGCAGCTTGAGCCTCTTGCCGTACGTGACGGCCTGCTACGGGAGCGCGGCGGCGTTCCTGCTCGTGTTTGCGCTTGGAAGCGGCGACACGTTGCTCGGGCTGCCGACCGCGACCTATGGCTGGCTGATCGTCGTCGCGCTCGTGCCGCAGGTGCTCGGGCACTCGAGCTACAACTACGCGCTCAAGTACGAGAGCGCGCCGCTGGTGTCGGTCGTGTCGCTCGGCGAAAGCGTGGGAGCGACCCTGCTCGCGTGGGCTTTCCTGTCCGAAACGCCGCCGCCGCTCGCGCTCGCCGGGGGCGTCGTGGTGATCGCGGGCGTACTCGTGGCGCTGCGGGCCGAACGATCCTGAGTTCGGCCGGGCTGGCCGATTGCGCTCGGCCGTGAGGTCCCTAGGATCGGCGGCCCCGCTCGAAGGAGAGCCCATGATCACGCACGTCGTTCTGCTGAAGATTCGCAAGGATGTCTCGAAGGACCAGGTCGCGAAGGTGTTCGAGGCGCTCGCAGGCCTGCAGAAGAAGGTCCCCGGCATCCTGTCGTTCTCCGGTGGCGCGTACACGTCGCCCGAGGGGCTCAACCGCGGCTTCACGCATGGGTTCGTGATGACGTTCAAGGACGCGGCGTCGCGCGATGTGTACTTGCCGCATCCCGACCACGAGGTCGTGAAGGCGATTGTGCTCGAGGTGCTCGACGGCGGGATCAACGGCGTGGTGGCCTTCGACTATGCGTCCTGAGCTCGCGGCGGCGGCCACGCTCGCGGCGCTGGCGGCTTGTGCGTCGAATGCGGGCGAGACTCGCGCGCTGAAGAGCAAGTCCTCGAGCAACGAAGCTCCGAGGACGATCCACTTCGAGCGCAAGCAGCTCTCGAGTGATTTCTTCGCGGAAGGCGCGACGTTCGGCGACCTCGATGGCGACGGGGTGAACGACGTCATCGCCGGGCCGTGGTGGTACAAGGGGCCGGGATTCGAGAGGCGTTTCGAGCTGTACGAGCCGAAGGCGTTCGATCCCGCGCACTACTCCGACAACTTCTTCGCGTGGATGGACGATGTTGACGGCGACAAGTTGCTCGACATCGTCGTCGTCGCCTTCCCGGGCAAACAGGCCTACTGGTTGCGCAATCCGCACTCCGATTTCACGCTGCCGCCGAAAGCTTGGGAACGCCGCGAGATCGCGGCCTCGGTCGACAACGAGTCGCCGCACTACGTCGACCTGACCGGTGACAGCGCGCGCGAACTCGTCTACATGACGGGCGGGCGCTTCACGTGGGCCGAGCGCGATCCGAAAGATCCGAAGGCAGCGTGGAAGGAGCATTCCTTCTCCGAGGACTACAAGCTCGGGCCCTACGTGCACGGCCTCGGTGTCGGCGACATCGACGGCGACGGGCGGAAGGACGTCCTGTGGAAGAACGGCTGGTTCCAGCAGCCCGCATCGCTCGCGGGCGACCCGCTGTGGAAGCACCACGACTTCAGCTTCTCCGCGAAACACGGCGGTGCGCAGATGCTCGTGTACGACGTCGACGGCGACGGCGACAACGACGTGATCACGAGCCTCGCGGCGCATGAGTTTGGCCTGTCGTGGTTTGAGCAAGTGCGCGACGGCGGCGCGCTGACGTTCGTCGAGCACCGCTTCATGGACGACGAGCCGAGCGACAATGCGCAGGGCGTGTGCTGCTCCGAGCTGCACGCGCTCGACCTCGTCGACGTCGATGGCGACGGCCTCGAGGACGTCGTCACGGGCAAGCGCTGGTGGTCGCACGGCCACGAGGGCGACCCGCAGCCGAACATCAGGCCGGGGCTGTACTGGTTCCAGCTCGTGCGCGGCGCGAACGGGCCCGAGTACGTCGCGCACCTCGCCGACGACCAGAGCGGAGTCGGCACGCAGGTCACGACCGGCGACGTCGACGGCGACGGGCTCGTCGACATCGTCGTGTCCAACAAGCGCGGCACGTTCGTCGTGAACCAGCGGCGCTGGACGGACATCGAGCTCTTCGCGCACCTCGGCGCGGCGCCGACGCTCGACTTCGAGAGCGGCGACGTGCGCGGCTGGACGGCGGACGGCGACGCGTTCGCGCTGCAGCCGATCTTCGGCGACACCGTGAAGGCGCGCGGCCGCGAGCCGAGCCTGCACGAAGGCAACTGCTGGATCGGCGGCTACGAGAAGCTCGGCGACGGCTCGACGGGCACGCTCACGTCGAATCCGATCCGCATCGAGGAGCCGTTCGCGAGCTTCCTGATCGGTGGCGGCGGCGGCCCGGCGACACGCGTCGAGCTCGTGCTCGCCGAGAACGGCGAGGTGATCTTCAAGAGCTCCGGCGCCGACTTCGAGTCGATGCAGCGGGTCGTCGCGGACCTCACCCAGTGGCGCTTCCGTCCGATCCGCATTCGCCTCGTCGACGAGGAGAAGGGCGGCTGGGGGCACCTCAACTTCGACGATTTCCAGTTCCATGCGGAGCGCCCGAACTTCGACGCGCCCAAGGGCGTGCCGTCGATCCGGCCCTGGGACACGGTCGCGAACGCGGGGCTCACCGCAGAGGCTGCCGCGGCGGCGATGACGGTGCCCGAGGGGTTCCATGTCGACGTGATCGCGGCGGAACCCGACGTGCACCAGCCGATCGCGCTCGCGATCGACGACAACGGGCGCCTGTGGATCGCCGAGGCGCACACGTATCCCGTGCGCGCGCCCGAGGGGCAGGGCCGGGACAACATCCTCGTGTTCGAGGACGCCGACCACGACGGTTCGTTCGAGAAGCGCACGGTGTTCGCGAGCGGGCTCAACCTCGTCAGCGGGCTCGAGATCGGCTTCGGCGGCGTGTGGGTCGGCGCCGCGCCGTACCTGCTGTTCATTCCCGATGCCAACGGCGATCTCGTGCCCGATGGAAGCCCGAAGGTGCTGCTCGACGGCTGGGGTTACGAGGACACGCACGAGACGCTCAACGCGTTCACGTGGGGGCCCGATGGCTGGCTCTACGGTTGCCACGGAGTGTTCACGAACTCGCTCGTTGGCAAGCCCGGCACGCCGAAGGCCGAGCGCACGCCGCTCAACGCGGGCGTGTGGCGCTATCACCCCGTGCGGCACGAGTTCGAGGTCTTCGCGCACGGCACGTCGAACCCGTGGGGCGTCGATTTCGACGAGAACGGCGAGGCTTTTGTCACGGCCTGCGTGATCCCGCACCTGTTCCACATCGTGCAGGGCGGCCGCTACGAGCGGCAGGCGGGCTCGCACTTCGAGAAGTACACGTTCGACGACATCAAGACGATCGCCGACCACCGCCACTACATCGGCGACACGCCGCACGGCGGCAACAACCGCTCGAGCGAGGCGGGTGGCGGGCACGCGCACTGCGGGTTGCTCATCTATCAAGGCGAGCAGTTCCCCAAGGAGTATCGCGGCGGCCTGTTCTTCGAGAACATCCATGGCAACCGCATCAACCACGACGTCGTCGAGCCGAAGGGCTCGGGCTTTGTCGGCAAGCACAAGCCGGATCTGCTGCTCGCCAATGACCGCTGGTTCCGCGGCATCAGCTTCAAGGAAGGCCCGGACGGTTCGGTGTACTTCATCGACTGGTACGACAAGCAGGCCTGCCACTGGACCGATCCGGGCATCTGGGATCGTACGAATGGGCGCATCTATCGATTGCGATACGAAGGGCCAAGATCTGAGGAAGATCGGCCTCAAAACCCCGTCGTTGTCGGCGTGGACTTGATTGGCAAGGACAAGAGCGAGCGCGACACCCTGAAGTGGGGGCTTCAGTTCCGCCGCGCGACAGAGGACTTCCTGCTTTCCGACTCCACGGCAGTCGAGTGTGTCGAGCAGTCTCCGCACGCTCGTGTCCGAGCGCGGGCAGTGCAGTTCGCGTTGGAGGATAAACAGGCGAGCGTCGAGCTCCAGCGCGCGATGGAAGTCGCTGCGGAGAAAGATCCGTCGCCGATCGTGAGGCGTTACCTCGCTTCTGGCCTGCAGCGGCTGCCGCTGGAGCAGCGTTGGGAGATCGCGAAGAACCTCGCGGCGCATGCGGAGGACAACGAGGACCCGAACATTCCGTTCCTCGTGTGGTACGGCGTCGAGCCGCTGGTGGCGGCGGATCCGGCGCGGGCGCTCGCGATGTTCGGCTCCGCCAAGCTCGAGAAGGTCGCACGTTTCACCGTGCGGCGTGCGGCGGCGGAACCGGCGTTGCATGCGGCGCTCGTGACGCACCTGACGTCCTTCGCGGACGACGTGTCGCTCAAGTGGCGCCTGGAAGAGAGCGTGAAGGCGCTCGGTGACCAGCGTGGGCTCGCGATGCCGGCGGCGTGGCCGGCGCTACGCCTTCGCATCGAGGCGAGAAGCGACGCGGCGCTCTCCAAGCTCGGCGCGCAGGTCGCGCTCGCCTTTGGCGACACGACCTCGCTGCCCGAACTGCGGCGGCGCATGCTCGACAAGTCGCTCTCCGGCGCGGAGCGTTCCGCGGCGCTCAACGTGCTCATCGAAGCGCGCGATCCGGTGCTCAAGGACTCGGTGAAGGAGCTGCTCGTCGACACGGGCACTCGCACGGCCGCGATCCGCGCGATTTCGCTGTTCGACGACTCCGTGACGGCGCAGGTGGCGCTCGCGATGTATGCGAGCGCGAACCAGGACGAACGCCGCGAGCTGATCGACGCGCTGACGTCGCGTGCGAGCTTCGCGAGCCTGCTGCTCGACGCGATCGAGGACCAGCGCGTGAAGCGCGCGGACCTCGGGGCTTTCGCGGCGCGCAAGATCGAGTCCTTCGGCGATCCGAAGCTCTCCGAACGCCTCGCGCTCGTGTGGGGCACGGTCAGGACGACCGCCAACGACAAGCTGCAGCGCATCGCGGGGCTCAAGCAGCGCCTGACGGCGGACGTGATCGGCCGCGGCGATCGCGCGCGCGGTCGCGAGCTCTTCTCGCGCACGTGCCAGCAGTGCCACACGCTGTTCGGGACCGGCGGTGACGTCGGACCGGAACTCACCGGCGCGAACCGCGCGGACCTCGACTACCTGCTCTCGAACATCGTCGACCCGTCGGGTGTCGTCGGTCAGGACTACCTGTCGACGATGGTGTGGACGCACGACGAGCGGCTCGTCACCGGCATCCTCAAGGAGGAGACGGACTCGTCGCTCGTGCTGCGCACCGAACGTGAGCGCCTCGTGATCCCGAAGTCGGAGATCGCGTCGCGGCGCACGAGCGAGGTGTCGACGATGCCCGAGGGGTTGCTCGACACGCTGCAGCCCGAGGAGATCGTCCACCTGATCGCGTACCTGCAGGGTGCGAGCCAGGCGAACCTGCGCGCGACGCCGCTCAACGCCGGACGGCTGTTCGACGGAGAGACGCTGGCGCACTGGCGCTTCGCGGGCGACGTGTGGAAGGTCGAGAACGGCGAGATCGTCGGTCGCGGCGAGCTCGCGCGGAACTCGTTCCTTGCGAGCGAGCTCGAGCTCGGCGACTTCACGCTCGAGTTCGAGGTCAAGCTCGTCGGCGACGAAGGCAACTCCGGCGTCCAGTTCCGCTCCGCGGTGCACGACGATGGCGAGGTCGCGGGCTATCAGGCCGACATCGGACCGGGTTGGTGGGGCAAGCTCTACGAAGAGCACGGCCGCGCCGTCCTGTGGGACAAGTCGGGCGAGGCGCACGTGAAGAAAGGCGAGTGGAACCGTTACGCGATCGAGGCGAAGGGCTCGCGCATCGTCACGCGCCTCAACGGCGAGACGTGTGTCGACCTCGACGACCCGACCGGCGCGCGGCGGGGCGTGATCGCATTGCAGCTGCATTCCGGCGGCAAGACGGAGGTACGCTTCCGCAACTTCCGGCTGCAGGTGCTCGACTGAAGCTGGCGAGCGATTCGAGAAAATCCCGGATGAGGTGATACCGCCGAGGGGGCCCGAGCGTCGTCGCACTGGGAGGTGCGAAGATGCTCGGGCGAATCGTCGGTGTGGTGCTCGCGTGTGCGTTGGGCGGCGGCGTCGGGCCCACGGGGGACAAGCTCTCGAAGGAACACCGCGAGGCCTTCGTGGCGCTCGCGGAGCAGGCCCGCGACGCCAAGCCGGAAAAACGGCGCAGCGCGGTGCGCGCGCTGGCGGAGTTCGGCGGCGAGGAGGCCTGGCGGCTGGTGTTCGCGGCGCTGGAGGACGCGGATTCTTCCGTGGGCGACGCGGCGCAGCGACGC
>JABWBL010000610.1 GCA_013360535.1 Planctomycetaceae bacterium | reverse complement strand
GCCCGCGAGCACGGCGAAGCGCTGCTCGCCCGCGGTCAGGTCGGCTACCTGATCGTCGCCGGCGGTCAGGCCTCGCGCCTGGGTTACGAAGGCCCCAAGGGCGCCTACCGCATCGGCCCGGTGAGCGACTGGTCGTTGTTCGAGATCCACGCGCGCCGCCTGCGCGCCGCGGCCGAGCGCTACGGCCGTCCGGCGCCCTGGTATGTGATGACCTCGCGCGGCAATGATGCGCAGACGCGCCAATTTTTCGAGGATCACGGCTACTTCGGCCTCGACGCGCGCGATGTGCTGTTCTTCAGCCAGGCGATGGTGCCCGCGCTCGACCAGGAGGGCCGCATCCTGCTGGCGGCCGAGGATCGCCTGTTCCTCGCGCCCAACGGCCACGGGGGTTCGCTCGCCGCCTTCGCCAGCTCCGGCGCCCTCGACGACGCGCGCCGGCGCGGCGTGAAGCACCTCTCGTACTTCCAGGTCGACAACCCGCTCGCGCCGCCGGCGGACACGCTGTTCCTCGGCCTGCACGCGCTCGAGGGCGCCTCGATGTCGAGCAAGGTCGTCGCCAAGCGCGACGCGGGCGAGAAGGTCGGCGTGATCGGGCGCGTCGACGGCAAGCTCTCGTGCATCGAGTACTCCGACCTGCCGACCGAGCTGCGCGAGGCGCGCGACGAGCGCGGCACGTTGCGCTTCGGCGCCGGCAACATCGCGCTGCACGTGATCGACGTCGATTTCGTCGACGAGCTAAACCGGGGCGGCCTGCAGCTGCCCTGGCACCTCGCGCGCAAGTCGATGAACGTCTGGGAGGGCGGCTCGATGGTCGCACGCCAGGGCGTGAAGTTCGAGACCTTCGTGTTCGACGCGCTCGAGCGCTCGCCGCGCAGCGTGACGCTGGAGGTCGAGCGCCGGGCCGAGTTCAGCCCGGTCAAGAACGCCGCGGGCGAGGACTCGCCGGCGACGACGCGCGCCGACCTGTGCCGCCTGCACGCGCACTGGGTGCGCGCGGCGGGGCTCGCGCTGCCCGAACCCGACGAGTTCGGGCTGCACCCCGTGGAAGTCGACCCGCTGCTCGCGGAAGATCTCGAGACGTTCCTCGCCCGCGGCAAGCGATCGCCGGAAATCCGCGGGCGCGGACATCTCTACCGATGACTTCCGCCGCCCTCGCGCAACGTCCCTCACTGCAGTCCTGCCATGTCGCCGTGCTCGCCGGAGGCCGCTCCAGCGAGCGCGAGGTGTCGCTCAGGAGCGCGCGCGGCATCGTGCACGCGCTGCGCGGCGGATTGACGCGCGAGCATGCGCTGCCGCGCAAGGTGACCGAGGTCGAGCTCGACCTCGCGGGCCGCTGGATCGTCGAAGGCGAGGCGCTCGCCCCGCCGCAGGCGCTCGCTCGGCTCGGCGACGTCGACGTGTTCCTGATCGGCCTGCACGGCGGCGAGGGCGAGGACGGGACGCTGCAGGGACTGCTCGCCAGTCTCGGTGCCCGTCACACCGGTTCGGGCGTGCGCGCGTCGGCCTTGTGCATGGACAAGCTCGCGACGCGTGGTGTCGCGCAGTCGGTGGGCGTGCTCGTCGCCGAAGGCGTGTGCTTCTCGAAGGTCGAGTGGGAGAGCGCTGCGGCGGCGTTGCTCGCGCGCGTGAAGGCGCTCGCGCACGATGGCTGGGTCGTCAAGCCGCGCTTCGGCGGCTCTTCGGTGGCGACGAGCGTCACGCGCGAAGTGTCGCAGCTCGAACCCGCGATCCGCGCCGTGCTCGCGACCGGCGACGACGTGCTGATCGAAGCGCGCATCGCGGGCGTCGAGACGAGCTGCGGAGTGCTCGGCAACCGCGGCGACGATCCGTTGGTGCTGCAACCGATCGAGATCCGCCCGACCAAGGGCGAGTGGTTCGACTACGCCGAGAAATACTCGAGCGACGGCGCGCGCGAGCTGTGCCCGCCGGAGTCGATCTCGGCGCACGCGGTCGAGCGCATCCGCGCGGCCGCGGGGCGCGTGTACCGCCGCGCGGGCTGCGAGGGGTATGCGCGCATCGACTTCATGGTGCCGGTCGCCGCTGGAGTCGAGGGCGAGCCGGTGATGCTCGAGGTCAACACGCTGCCCGGCATGACCGAACGTTCGCTGTTGCCGCAGGAAGCCGCGGTGGCGGGCATCGACTACACGGCGCTGTGCCTGCGGATCGTCGAGCTCGCGCTCGCGAGGGGTGGGGCGTGAGCGCGCCGCTCAAGGTCGCGGTGCTCGGAGCGCGCGGGCGGCTGGGTGCGTTCGCGTGCGAGTTGCTCGAGAAACGCGCGGATTTCGAGCTCGTCGCGCGCTGGAACAGCTCCGACGACTGGCGCACGCTCGCAATGGGCT
>JABWBL010000609.1 GCA_013360535.1 Planctomycetaceae bacterium | reverse complement strand
GCGTGAACCGCCGCGCCGACGCCGCGCTGCTGATGCGGCCGTTCGAATGGATCTCCCGCGAACGGCGCTGGCGCGCGGCGATGATCGGACTGGTGTGGACGCGGCCGGAGGTGCGTTCACGGGGTCTGGGCAGCGCACTGTTGCGCGAGGCCGCCCGGCTGATGCGCTCGTCCGAAGTCGACGCCGCCATCCGGGAAAGCCGCCCGGTTGTCGCCCTGGAAAGCACCATTATCGCGCATGGAATGCCCTACCCGCAGAACGTCGAAACGGCGCTGCGGGTCGAACAAACGGTGCGCGAAGCCGGCGCCGTTCCCGCCGGCCGCATCGCGCACGACTGCCTGCGCGTCGAAGCCGGCGCCGCCGAGCAAGGGGTCGACGTCGACGACTCGATCTACCCGCAGGAAGCCCGCCTCGAGCGCGCCTTCTCGCTCGACAAGGGCTGCTACATCGGCCAAGAGGTCGTCGCCAAGATCGACACGTACGGCGGCCTCAACAAGCGCCTCGTCGCGCTGCGCATCTCGCACGACGACCCGTTGCCCGCCGGGACGCGCCTGTATCGCGACGACGAAGGCGAATGGCGCGACCTCGGCGTCGTCACGAGCTGGGCCTACTCGTTCGTGCTCGACACCGGCCTCGCGCTCGCCTACGTCAAGCGCCGCCACCAAGGCGCCGGCACACGCTTCCACCTCGGCGACGCCCAAGGCTCGCTCGGCCAGGCCGTGATCGTCCCGCTCCCCGTCCGCCCCACCGCCCTCGCCCCCACCGGCGAGTTCGAGGCGCCGGTGGCGGGCTGAGTCGCGATTTGCGCGCGGCTACTTGATGACCTTGACGAAGCTCGGCGGCGTGCCGCGGGCGCTGTCGAGCTCGATGCGGACGTCGAGCTCGATCGGGCCGGCGGGGATGCGGCCGGAGATGAGGACGGGGACGCCGGACTCGGGGTGCATCCAGATCGAGATGTTGCCGTGCAGGCCGAACAGGCCCTGGAAGTCCTCTTCGCGGCCGGTCTCGCTGGCGGGCGGGCGGGTCTTGAGCACGATCTCGACCACGTCGTAGTGCCCGGCGGAGACCTTCATGCGCCCGCGCTTGCCGCGCGAGAGCTCGACTTCCCAGAGGCGGTCGCGGTCGACGAGCGTGAAGGTCGCGCTCGCCTTGCCCTGCGAGACGACCGTGCGCGCGAGCATCACCGCCGTGACCATGTCGACGGCCTTGGCCGGGATCTCGCGCTCGCGCGGATCCTTCCAGATGCGGTGCTCGGCGGCCTTGCAGCCCGTGCAGTGCGAGCGGTCGTTCCAGAAGAACGTCGGGTCGACGAAGTGCGCGTCGTCCTTGCAGGTCTTGCAGTGGCCGTCGTTGCGGTAGCTCGCGGTCGGCACGCCGTCCTTGAGGCCGAGCGAGAGCTCGCGCCGGCGGTTCTCGGTGCCGCGCTGGATGCTCTCGTGCTTGAGCTGCGGGAACGACACGGGCTGGAAGCGCGTCTGGATCGTCTCGTCGAGCGTGTAGACCTGGTACTCGCCGCGCGCGCGCGCGCTGACGAGCGCCTGCTCCATCGAGCGCTCCTCGTCGAAGCTGATCTCGGTGTCGCCCGGGCGCGCGAAGGGCCGCACGACGGAGGTCATCGCGACGCGACCGACCGTGGGCTCGCCGAGGATGCCGAGGTCGATCGAGACGAGGTACTCGAGCTCCTCGTCGCGCGGGAAATGCACCTCCTGCTCGCCCGGGCCGCGGTCGAGGATCAGCGGCCCGCGCTGCAGCGGATCGTTGAACTGCGTGGCGAGCGGCGCCGCGGCCGGCAGCGCCGTCGGGGCGAGCGACTGCGGGAACGACGGGGCGACGAGCGCCAGCGCCACCAGCAGCGCCCCCGCGATTTCCCCGAACTTTCCCATGCTCGCGGGGTGTTCTAGCGCTCCGACCTGCGGCGCTCTACGACCATTTCCGCTTCACGTTCGGCGACCCGCGCCGGAGACAGGCCCTGCGCCTTCGACTGGGCGAGCACATCGGCGACGACCGCGCCCACGCGCGCGGCGATGCGCTCGATCGGCTCGCGCACGCCGTCGAGGTGGAAGCGCGCGCCGCGGATCAAGGCGCCGGAATTGATCGCGTAATCCGGCACGTAGAGCACGCCCCGCTCGTGCAGCTGCTCGCCGTGGGCCGGGCTCGCCAGCACGTTGTTCGCGGCGCCCGCGACGATGCGCGCGCGCAGGCGCAGCACCGACAGGTCGTGCAGGATGCCACCGAGCGCGCAGGGCGAGAACACGTCGCAGGGTGTGTCGAACTCCGCCGACGGGTCGATGCGCTCGATGCCGGACGAACGCACGAACGCCTCGACCCGCTCGGAATCGA
>JABWBL010000608.1 GCA_013360535.1 Planctomycetaceae bacterium | reverse complement strand
CGAGCACGTCGCGCGAGCCGAAGTCGTGGCTCGCGACGAGCTCGCCGTCGACCCAGCAGTCGATCTGCGCGCCCGCCACGTCGATGCGCAGCTTGTGCCAGCGACCGGTGCCGCTCTGCCCGTCGGCGAGCGTGTCCGCCGCGACCGGCACGTGGCGCCACGTCTTGGTCGAGCCGCCGCCGTAGAAGCTCGCGAGGTCGACCCACGCGTTGTCGACGGCCTTCGTCGCCTCCTTGCGCGGCACGCCGGGGAAGAACACGAGCGCGTGGAAGTTGTTCGCGTCCTTGCGACCGAAGACGAGGCCCGTGAAGTTGCACTCGCCGCGTTGTGCGAGCACGTCGGCTTCGAGCGAGTAGTCGCCGCTCGTCACGCGCTGCAGCGCGAGCATCTGGTAGTCGAACTCGCTCGCGCTGAAGTCGCGGAACGCCGCGTCGAGGAAGGTGCCCGCCGCCTTGAACGAGTCGTTGCCGCCCGTGTCCCAGCCTTCGAGGCTCTTCTCGTCGTAGGCGAGCTCCCACAGCGTCAGCGAGCGCCCGCTCGAGCGCAGCGCGCGCTCGTAAGCCGCGAACAGCTTCGGCATGTCGAGGTCGAGGCCCATGCGCCACGACAGGTCCATCACCATCATCGGGCGCGCCGCGGCCTCGTAGCGCCCGACGAGCGCTTCCGCCGCCGCCTCGAGCTCACGCTGCGCCTTCTGGATGCTCCCGCGCTTGGGATCCCACTTCTCGAGCAGCCGATCGACGCGGTCGACGGCCTTCGTGTCGACCGGCTTCGCGCTTTCGAGCTCGCGCAGCGCCGCCAGCGCGAGCCGCGTCGCGCGGTCGGTGTTCTTCGCCTCGGCCAGGAAATCCGCGAACGCGAGCGCGAGCTCGACGTCCTTCGGATTGGCGACGACGCCCTTCTCGAAGTGCTCCTGCGCCGCGACGTTGTCCTTCGCGAGCAGCGCCGCGTTCGCCCAGCGCAAGTACGGCCGCTCACGCTTGGTGCGCCCGATCTGCTCGTCGCGCAGCTCGAGCATCCACGTCTTCCACAGCTCCGTCAGCTCGTCGATCGTCTTGGGCTGCGCGACGTCCTTCGCGCCCTCGCGATCAAAACCCTTGATCGGCGGCAGCGGGTTGCCGAGCACGACCTCCTCGAACTTCGTCACCGCCGTGTTGCCCGTGAGTCCACCCGACGCGTTCACGTACTCGCGGAACGCCTTGCGGTACACGAAACGCCCGTCGACCGGATCCTGATAGTTGTAGAGGAAGAACACGACGCCCCAGGTCGGCGCGTACCACGGCGGACCCCACGCGTAGTTGTTCTCGACGACGATGCGGAAAGTCGGCGCCTTCTCCGGGTTGCTCTTCGACGGATCGGCGGGATCGATGCCGTCGCTCGGGCCGCTCATCCAGCCCTTCTCCATCGTGTCGGCGAGCGGGAACAGGCGGTGGTTCGCAGGCAGGTTCATCAGCACCGTGCCGTTGGGCAGGATGCGGCAACCTTCGAAGAAACTCGCGAGCCCCTCGTTGAGCCAACCCGCGGCGTTCGTCGCGAGCGACACGAACTGGTGCGCGGCCTCGTGGAACAGCGTGCCCGTCATGCCGTCGAAGCCCTGGCCCTCGACGTAGGTCTCGACCGCGCCGCCGGTGAAGTGCCCACCCGACCACTCGACCGGCGGGCCGATCCCGAGCTTCAGGTACTCGTCGCGCTTCTTGAAGATGTTGAGGTCGATGCGCGGCACCGACTTGCCGTCCTCTTCCGTGCCGTACTGGAAGAAGATGCGATAGAAGCGGTTCATCTGCTCCATCGCCTCGGCCGCGCGCACGAGCACCTCGTAACCGGCGTTCGTGTACGTCGTGTAGTTCTCGCGCTCGAGGTTCGCGCGCATCTCCCACGTCGCGTGTTCGGCGTCGAAGGCCGCGATCCACTCGGCGCTGACGTCGGCGAGCAGGTCCTTGGGCTTCGCGTCGCCGGCGAGCGACGGGTCGGGCATCGACGCGATGCGCTCGATCGCCTGCTGCGACGCGACCCGCTCGGGATCGAGCGCGAGGATCAGCTTGTGCACGCGGATCGCCGAGTGCGGGCGACCGTCCTTCTCGTAGGCGGCTGCGATCGGCTCGAGCGTGCCGATGAAGCGCGTGTTCATGCTGAACAGCTCGACCGCGTGCGGATCGAGCGCAACCAGGCGCGCGCGCAACGCGTCGAGCGCTTCCTTCGGCAGCTTCTGCGCCACCGAGAGCCGCAACTGCGTGTGCAGCGCGTAGACCTGCTCGTCCTTGTCGCCCGCAGCCTCCGCGAGCGCCGCCCGCACCGCCCAGGCGTCCGTCGAGCGCGAGTCGCGCTCCAGCGCGCGGTTGAGCT
>JABWBL010000607.1 GCA_013360535.1 Planctomycetaceae bacterium | reverse complement strand
CCTCGCGACGCTGGCCCTGATCCCGCCGCGCACGCACTCGGGCGAAGGCGGAGCGGCCGCGCGCGACGCCGACCCGCGCCACGTGCTGCTCGTGCTCGACGTCAGCCCGAGCATGCGCCTCGTCGACGCGGGCAAGGACCAGAAGCAGAGCCGCATGCAGCGCGCTCGCGACGTGATGGAGTCGTTCTTCGACCGCGTGCCGTTCGCGGTGTTCCGCGTGAGCGTCGTCGCGGTGTACAGCTCGGCCAAGCCCGTCGTGATCGACACGAGCGACTTCGAGGTCGTGCGCAACATCCTCGGCGACCTGCCGATGCACCACGCCTTCAAGAGCGGCAAGACGCAGCTGTTCGCGGGCCTCGAGGAGGCGGCGAAGATCGCCAAGGACTGGAACCCGCGCTCGACGACGCTCGTGATCGTGTCCGACGGCGACACCGTGCCCGCGACCGGCATGCCGCGCATGCCCGCCTCGATCCACCGCACGATCGTGGTCGGCGTCGGCGACCCGCAGACGGGGCGCTTCATCGATGGGCGGCACTCGCGGCAGGACGTGGCGACGCTCAAGCAGATCGCGGCGCGGCTGGGCGGCACGTTCCAGAACGCCAACGAGCTGCAGCTCTCGACCGCGGTGATCCAGGAGTCGTTCGCGCTCGACGACTCGAGCCCCTTCGAGCGGCTCACCCGGCGCGAGTACGCCCTGCTCGCGATCGCGCTGGGAGCGGGCCTCCTGGCCCTGCTCCCGGTCCTCCTGCACCTGTTCGGCACCCGCTGGGCCCCGGGGGCCAAGCCCGGGATCGAGCCGGCACAGGAACTTGACGGGAAGACCCCGTCACGTCGACAGTCCGTCGAGCTAGCATGACTTGCGTCCCGGGCACCTACCCCCGCCCGGCCTTTCGGGAGAAACGACTCGCATGAGAAAGCTCCTCTTCTTCACGTGGCTGCTGCTGCCCGTCGGTGCGGCCGCCTACCACTACGGTCCGGGGCAGGATCGACTGCGCACGGACGCGGCGGCCGAGCAGATCGCGCTCGCCGACGACTACGTGCGCGAGGCGCGCGAGGTCGCGGCGCGCGAAGGCGACGCGGCGGCGAAGGGCCTGTGGGCCGAAGCCGAGCGCACGCTCTCGGAAGCGATCGCGAGGCTGCCGGGCGAGCACACCAGCGAGCTGCGCCGGCTGCGCCTCGAGCGCGCCAAGGCGCAGATGTTCGTCTCGAAGCTGCCCGATGCGCGGCGCGAGCTCGAGCTGCTCGTCGGAGAGCTCGAAGGTGATCCGCAGGCGGACCCGGCGATGCTGGTCGACGCGCGCGATGCGCTCGCCAACTCGCAGTACTACATCACATGGCTCCTGCGCCTCGAGGGTGCGGCGCCCGAAGAATGGGAGCGTGAGGTCGACGCCTCGCGCCAGAACTACAAGCTCGTCGCCGAGACGCTGCTCGCCAAGGGCGACGCCGCCGGTGCCGCGCGCGCCGAAGCCAACCTCGAGTCCGCCATCCGCCTCGCGCGCATGGACATCAAGGACCTTCAGGGCCTGCCGCTTCCCTCGCAGTGAGAAGGCTGTGGATCGGGCCGCGGTCGCGGCTCCAAGGGCAGCAAGAGCAAGGGTGGCAAGCAGCCGCAGGACGCTCGCGGCGCGAGCTCCGGCCCGCCGCCGGATGGTGGCGGTTCCTAGGTTGATTTCCCCACGCGGCCCGCGGGCGCTCCTCGCGCGCGGGCCGCGACCGTCTTCGCGGGCGTCCCGCGCCCGCTGAACTCGCTCGGAACGCAAGGCGCGCAGCTCCACGGCAGGAGCGCGCGAAGGATGGAGATCGATATGCAGGTCCGCAATGCGGCGCTGGCCCTCGCGGCAGCGCTCCTGTGCGCTTCGACGGCGCAGGCGCAGGAGTTCGACTTCGGTGAGATCGGTTACTCGGACGGCGTCGTCATGCAGGATGGCATGGACGAGGGCGCGCAGCCGGGGGCCGAGGGCGAAGCTCCCGCCAAGCCGGGTCCGCGAACGCAGCGCCTGATGGCGATGACGTTCGACCGCCGGCCGTCGGCGATCCTCGCCGCGTGGTCGAAGCGCGAGGAGGAAGCGAAGTCTGGCGGCGCGGGCGAGGCGAGCTCCGGCGAGGTCAAGACCGGCGCCACGTTCTCCGCCGAGGACTCGTTCGCGTCCGTCGCCTCGGCCTTGCGCACCACCGGTGCCACGTCGTTGCGCATCGTCAGCGTGCAGGGCCAGCCGACGCAGGTGGTCGTGACGACGCCGACCTCGAGCAGCGCGACGCTCGTGCCGGCGACGGGCTCGACCACGGTGGTGTCCGGCAGCGTGGCGGCCGTACCGCTGAGCTCGGTCCAGGCGACGGGCTCGG
>JABWBL010000606.1 GCA_013360535.1 Planctomycetaceae bacterium | reverse complement strand
GGGGCCGCGAGCGATCCGACGTTGTGGGCCGCTCACCCGCGCTGGCAGGCGGCCGCGCTCCGCCAGCGCCTCGCCGAGCCGGCTCCGCCGCTCGTCGTCGACGTGCGCGCGCAGTCGGAATGGGACGCCGGGCACCTCGAAGGCGCCGTCCACCTGCCCCTGCCGCGCCTGCACGCCCTCGCCGCGAGCCTGCCGCGCGACGTCGACCTCGTGCTGCAGTGCCAAGGCGGCTACCGCTCGTCGATCGCGGCCTCGCTCCTCGAGAGCCAAGGCTTCACGCGCCTGTCGGACCTGATCGGCGGCTGGAACGCGTGGTCGGCGCAGACCTGCACGAAGTGAGCGGAAAAACCGCGTGCGGCGCGCGGCGCATTGATCGCGGCGGAGCGCGGGCTACTCTCGCAGCCCGCCATGAAACTGCACCTCGCCGCCGCCCTCGCGCTCGTCCTCGCCGCCTGCCAGACCCCCGACTACGGCCGTCCGTTGCCCGAGGGCGCGCCCGCGCTGCTCAAGCTCGGCAAGGGCGAGCAGCGCCCTGACTTCAAGTCGAGCTGGAACGATCGCGACGAGCTCTTGCCCGCGCTCGACCTGTCGATCGAGTGGTTCGCGCGCCCCTCGTCGAAGCAGCACTTCCCGATCGAGGGCGTGTCGCACGAGCGTGCGCTGCAAAGCCTCAAGCACTTCCGCAAGCTGCTCACGACCTGCTCCGACGCGCGCGATTTCGACGCGAGCGTCGCGCTCGACTTCGACATCTACAAGAGCGCGGGCTGGAACGCCAAGGGCGGGGGCGTGCTCTTCACCGGCTACTGCACGCCGATCCTGCAGGGCTCGATGACGGCCGATGCGGACTACCAGTGGCCGCTCTACGGCCTGCCCGATGACCTCGTGAAGTCTAAGGAAGGCGAGATCCTCGGCCAGCGCCAGAAGGACGGCTCGGTCTCGCCTTATCCGACGCGTGCGGCGATCGAGGCGAGCGGGATGCTGAAGTCGAAGAAGCTCGAGCTCGTGTACCTGCGCGATCCGCTCGATGCGTTCGTCGCGCACGTCAACGGCTCGGCGGTGATCGCGCTGCCCGACGGCACGGAGCGGCGCTTCGGTTACTCCGGCAAGAATGGCCGCGAGTACAAGTCGCTCGGCAAGATGCTCGTCGCCGACGGCCACCTGAAGGCCAGCGAGGTCTCGCTCGCGAAGATCCGCGAGTGGGGCGCCGCGCACCCCGACCAGCTGCTCGACTACATCAACAAGGACGACAGCTTCGTGTTCTTCCTCGAGATCGACGGGCCGCCCAAGGGCAGCCTGAACGTCGAGGTCACCGGCGGCCGCACGCTCGCGACCGACAAGGCGCTCTTCCCGCGCGGCGGCATCGTGTTCGTCGACGTCGACGTGCCCGACCGCAACAGCCCGGCGAACTGGTTCAAGCGCCTGTTCTCCAGCGAGGACGAGTCCTACGGCTCGGCCGTGTACGACCGCTTCATGTTCGATCAGGACACTGGCGGCGCGATCCGCACCGCCGGCCGCGCGGACATTTACATGGGCATCGGACCGGAAGCGGAATGGACCGCTGGACGCACGAAGAGCCCGGGCCAGATGTACTACCTGTTCCTCAAGGACCAAGTGCTCCAGTAGCGCTCGCGCTCAGCCGAAAGAAGCGCACGGAGAAAGCCCGATGCCCAACTACGACGTCGTGAAGTACAGCGTGGAGCCCGTCGAGGGCGACGATCAGGTCGCCGTGACGATCCACGCTTCCGACGGCAACAAGTGGGAGTACGGCATCCCGTACAACCGCGCCTCGGGCCGTTACCAGTTCCCCGAGATCGACGTGCTGGAGATGGATTTCGGCGAGGATTTCGCGCGCGAGCTGATCGAGAAGGTCGAGGCGCTGGTCGAGCGCCTGTGCAAGTGACGCGGGCTCAGGGCGAGTCGTCTGCCGGGACGTCCGTCGCGAACAGCTTGTCGAACCACTGCTGCGCGGCCTCCGACTTCGGATCGCGCTGGCGCTCGAGATCGACGTAGCGCCGCGCCGCCGTGCGCGCCGGCTCGAGCTCGCCGCGGCGGACACAGAGCTCCGCCAGCTTCTGGAGCACCTTGCGCGTCGCCGGATCCGCGTCGAGCGCGCGCCGGTAGCTCGCGATCGCGTCCTCATCCCGCCCTTCGCGCTCGCACAGGAGCCCGAGCAGGTAGTGCGAATCGACGTGGGACGGGCTGACCTCGACGGCCCGCCGCAGCCAGCGCTCGCACAACGCCGCGTCGAGCCCCCCACGCTGGTCCGCGGGCAGCTCGAAGTAGAGCGAGGCCGCGAACGCGAGCCGCGCCGGGTCGTTCTCGCCGAGCTCGAACGCGCGCCGGT
>JABWBL010000605.1 GCA_013360535.1 Planctomycetaceae bacterium | reverse complement strand
TTGCGCGCGGCATTGCGCGACGAGCCCGAGCCCTCGCTCGCATCGGGTCTGCGCTGGCTGCGCGACCGTTCGTCCTCTCCGGGGGCCTTCAACCACCCCGATGCCGAGCAGTCCTGGCGCGTCGCGGCTCCGCCGGAGCTGTTCGGGTCCGTGGCGCTGCACGCGCGACGACCGGTGCTGGCGGCGAGCTACGACGGCGGGTCGACCGGCGACCTCGTGAGAGTGCGCGAGATCTTCGCGAGCCCCGACGCCGCGGCGCTCGCCCGCGCGCTCGCGTTGAACGACTGCCCGTACCTCGTGTTGACTCCGCTGTGCGCCTTCGATGAGCGCCTCGGTCTCACGCCGGACTCCTTCGTCGCGCGCCTCGCGCTCGACGAGCCGGGTGAGCACTCCGGCGAGCTCGAGCGGGTCTTCGTTTCCGCCGAACGCATCACGCTCTCCGGGGGACGCCCCGGGGCCGAGTCCGGTGAGCCAGCCGGGCCCGCGCTCTCGATCTACCGCCGAATCGCGGGTTCGCCCGACCGTCGTGCGGGTCCGACGCTTTCACCGGCCTCGCGGTAGCCCGCGCGCGCCCGACGCACCGCCAGCGCTACACTCTGGGGCGAGGCGCCTCCCATGCGAAACCTTCTCGATGCGGTGCTCATCGCGCTCGCCCTGCTCCTCGCGCCGCTCTCCACGGTCCGCGCGAGCCAGTCGCCCGCCTGCGACCAGTGCGGCGACCGCGGCATGGTCGCGTGCAAGCTGTGCGCGACAAAAGCCTGCAAGTCGGAGAAGGGCTTCCTGCACTGCTCGTTCGCGCTGCAGTGCGGCGACTGCGGCGGAACGCGCTGGCGCGAGTGCACGTTCTGCGAGCACGCGCCGGAGATCGACCTCAGCCTCGAGCGCAACAAGCTCGCGACCTGGCGCGCGACGCGGGCGCCGTTCGACGAGCACATGGGCCGCAAGGACATGCTGCACCTCGACAGCGAGCACTTCGCGCTGCTCTACGACGTGCCCCGCAGCGTCGTGAAGGGCGTGAGCGCGAGCCACGAGGCCGCGCACGTCGTGCTCGACCGGCTCGAGACGATCCACGCGGAGTTCATGCTCGACTGCGGCGCGGCGGAGAACGAACACGGCGCTCCGACGCAGGTGATGCTGTGGGGCAACGAGCGGGATCAGGAGAAGGCCTCGTCGAAGTGGACGCTCGAGCGCACGAGCGGCATCGCGAAGCTGATGGGCAAGGCGCCCGTGCTGTCGATCTGCTTCGGCAAGGGCAACGTGCGCACCGAGGCCGATCTCGAGCACGCGCTCGCGCATCAGGTCGCGCACTGCCTGCTCTCGAACCTGCACAAGGGCGTGTGGCTCGGCGGCAAGAAGTCGGGCTGGCTCGACGAGGGCTACGCGCACCTCGTGGAGATCCGCCGCACGGGTTCGGTCGAGCACTGGTGCTCGATCACCGACGAGGTCGCATCCAAGCTCAAGTTCGCGCGCTTCGAGGCGGAAGTGCTCGCGCGCGTCGGGGACGGCAAGGTCACCGAGCTGGCCGCGATGTCGGGTCAGGACACGGTCGCTCTCTCGCCGGAACAGCGCCTTTTTGGCTGGTCTTACGTCGATTTCCTCACGCGCACGTACCCGGGCAAGCTCGGGCTCGTGGTCAAGTTCCTGCAGCAGGACAAGCCCACCTCCGAGGCGATCCAGCTCGGGGTCAACCGCTCGATCGACGACTTCCAGCGCGACTGGGCGACCTGGGTGAAGGCGACCTATTCGAGCAAGAAGCGCTGAGCGCCGATGAGCCCGCGACCGCTGCACTACACGTTTGGCGTGCACACGCACTGGATCGGGCCGCCGTGGGCGCCCGGTGCGGCGGCGCTCGTCTCGTCGGTGTCGAGCCTGCTCGAGTGGGTGAGCGCGACCGGCCTGCGCGGCAACCTCGACATCGATGCACTCGGCCTCGAGCGACTCGTGCTCGAACAACCGGCGCTGTTCGCGGCGCTCGTGCGAGCCGTCGAGGGCGGACAGGTCGAGCTCGTCGGCGGCAGCTGGGGCCAGCCTTGTGGCGTGCTGCACGGCGGCGAGTCGAACGTGCGCCAGCGCGTGTTCGGCGCTCGAGCGCTGCGGCGCCTCGTCGGCCGGTGGCCGCGCTCGTTCTGGACAGAGGAGCTCGACTTCTTCCCGCAGCTCCCGCAGCTGCTCGCGCTGTGCGGCTTCACCAGCGCCGGCCTCGCGCCGCAGTGGACCCGCAACACGCCGGAATTGCCGGAAGAATCGCACCCGCTCGTGGGGTGGGAGGCGCTCGACGGAACGCGCCTGCCGACGCTGCCGTGGAGCGCGTTCGCGCTCGCGCAGTGGCCCGAGGAGCTCGCGCGCGCGCTGAAGCCGAAG
>JABWBL010000604.1 GCA_013360535.1 Planctomycetaceae bacterium | reverse complement strand
CGCCTGCACCGCCTCGTCGTCCCGCCCGACTTCGGAGAGGAGCGCGGCTCGCGAGCGGCGGGGCGGCGGTCACCCTGCAGGCCGTGGGAACGGCGGCCGCGAGTGCGAGCGCCGTGCTCGACAACGGCGACGGCAGTTACTCGTTCGAGCTCGCGGCGGGCACGAGCGCGGGCCTCGCGCGCTACCGCATCGTCGTCAACGACGGCGTGTCGCCTGTGCAGCTCTATCCCGACCTCACGCTGCGCGTCGACCCGCTCGTGCCGTTGCATGCCGGTTTCGACTCGATTTCGGCCGCGAATCCGCGCCCGGTGCCGCTCGTCGTCAACGCCGGGGCCGACACGAACCGTCGCGTGCTGCTGCTGCTCGGCACGAACGCCGGCACGAGCCCGGGTTTCCCGCTGGGGACCACGACGCTGCCGCTCAACGCCTCGCCGCTCCTGCGCCACACGCTCACCAACGCCGGTGGAGCGTCGCTCGCGGGCACCTTCGGTGAGCTCGATCCGACGGGCCACGCCCAAGCCTGGTTCACTCCGCCGCCCGAGCTGCTGCCGTTCCTTGCCGGCACGCGCGTCGAATGGTCGGGCGTCGTGTTCACGCCGACGGGTCGCGTCGCGCTGCCGCTCGCGGGCTTCGACGTGCTGCCCTGACGGCCAAGGCGAGCGGCGATGCCGGCGCAGGTGGGCGCTGGCGGTTTGGTCGGCTTCGTTTACAGTCGAGCTCCCGCACCGAGCTTCCTTCGGGCCGGACGCTGCCTTCATGTCGACTTCGGCCTCGCCCTCGGAACCGTCACCGACCGAACCTCGGCCTGCGCGGGGAGTGCTCGTCTGCTCCGAGGATCTGCAGGCGCGCGAGCTCGTCTGCCGCCTGCTCGGGTTGAGCGGTGGCGTCGAGGTGCTGGAGCGCGCGACGCCGCACAGCGTGGGGCGACTGGAGGCGCAGCGGCGTTTCGTGGTTGCGCTCGACGTCGCGCAGTACGAGTCGCAGTTCGCCGGGCAGTCGCTGGAGGAGCTCGCTCTGGTCTGGATCCCGCGGCCCGCCGGGACGAGTGCGGACGCGTGGACGAGGCACTTCGTGGATGGGGCGTTGCAGCCGCTCGTGGTGGCGCAGGAGCAACTCGCCGCGGCGCCCGCCGACGTCGTCGCGCGCGTCGCCAGGTTCGCCGGGTTCGAGCTCGAGCCGAGCCCAAGTGCAGCGAGTGACGCGTTCGCGGCGGCGCTGGTCGACCTGCCGGTGCGCAGCGTGATTTCGCAAGGAATCCGGCGGCGTGGTGCGGCGCGCGCGGGGCGTGGGGACGAGCGTCACGACGAACCGGCGCTGCTCGACGAGACCGAGCGCCGCCGCCGCGAGCTCGCCAACCGTGCGTTGCTCGAGGAGGAACTGCTCGGCGGTGCGCTCGAGTTCCGCTCGCGGCCCTACGAGGCCAACGTGCAGTTCAGCACGATCTGCAACATGAGCTGCGTCATGTGCCACGACGGGAACAACCCGCCGGCGCGGCGCATGTCGGCGCAGCTGCTCGAGCGGCTCTCGGACGAGCTCGGCCCGCAACTTTCGGTCGTCACGCCCCACGACGGCAGCGAGCCCCTGATCGCGACCTGGGAGGAGACGCGCCGCCTCGCCAGGCGCCAGCGCATCAAGATCGAGCTCACCACCAACGTGCAGTTCCTCGACGAGGCGGCCTTCACGGACGTCGCCGACGTGCTCGAGTCGCTCACGCTCTCGATCGACAGCCACCTGCCGGAGGTGTACGAGAAGATCCGCCCCGGCAGTCGGCCGGCGCGGGTGTTCGAGAACCTCCCGCTCGTGCTGCGCCTCGCGCGCGAGCGCAAGGTCGAGGCGATCGTCGCGATGGTGCTGCTGACCGAGAACTGCGCCAGCCTGCCGGAGTCGATCGTGGCCTTCGCGCGCATGGGCGCCGAGACGGTGTCGATCAACAAGCTGGTCGACTACAACCAGCGCAGCCAGCTCCACAACGCGCTGCGGCACTTCTCGCCCGAGTACATCGAGTGGATCCGCGTGCAGTGCGTCGAAGCGGCGCGGCGGCATGCGGTGCGCCTGATCTGGGGCGTCGGCGGGTTCCAGACCGACGACTTCCGCGTCGATCCGGTGCGTGTCGACGCGCGCAAGGCGTGGAACGACGAGTGGAACTACCGTTTGGCGCGCTACGTCCCCGGGTTCTGCCGCTTCGTGAGCCAGCGGCTGCGCGTCAACGTCGACGGCGACGTGGCGCCGTGCCCGTACTCCGGCGTGCGGGCGCGCGAACTCCACTACGGCAACCTCGCCGAGCAGAGCTTCGAGGAGCTCTGGAACGGCGCCCGCGCGCGCGACCTGCGCCGCGCGATGCGCTGCGGTGACCTGCCGCGCCTGTGC
>JABWBL010000603.1 GCA_013360535.1 Planctomycetaceae bacterium | reverse complement strand
GTCGCGCAGGCGCTCTCCGACAGCGCGCAGGTCGGTCCGCGCTTCGGGTTCCCCATGGTCGGCGCGCGCATCGTCGTCACCGGCGGCGAGAGCCGTCCCAAGGAGGACAGCGAGGCGGGATTCGTGCACGCGGCTGCGATCGCGCTGCGCGAGGCGAGCGAGGCGGCCGAGATCGACCTGCTCGAGCCGCTGATGAGCTTCGAGATCGAGGGCCCGTCCGAGTTCTCGAGCGGGATCCTCGCCGACCTCAACGCGCGCCGGGCCGAGGTGACGGGCGTGGAGAGCGCCGGACCGCTGCGGATCGTGCGCGGCACGGTCGCGCTCTCGGCCATGTTCGGCTACGCGACCGCCGTGCGCTCCCTCTCGCAGGGTCGGGCCAGCTTCTCGATGCTCCCGGCGGGCTTCCGGACGGTTCCCGAGGGCGAATTGGTGGCCCGCGGGCTGGTCTGGAGCTGACGGGCGGGCCCTCGGGACGGGCCTCGCCGGCGCGCCCTCCCCCAAAAAAGCGCGCGAAGGCCCCGAAGTTTCTTGTTCCTGACCGTTGACGAGGGTGGGGGGCGCTGATAACTTGCCTCGCCCTCGAATTCCACCGGACGCCCCGAACGACGGAGCAGCTGGCGGAGTCGAGCCCCACTACGGAGGGCGCGGGTCTCCCCGACACCCCCGGCCCCTCCCGCAGCCAAAGCCATGATGAAGGACAAGATCCAGATCCGGATGGAAGCGTACGACCACGAGGCGCTCGACCAGTCGTGCCTCGAGATCGTCGACACCGCGAAGCGCACCGGCGCCCGCGTCGCTGGCCCCATCCCCCTGCCGACCTGCATCGAGCGCTACACCGTGCTGCGCTCGCCCTTCATCGACAAGAAGTCGCGCGAACAGTTCGAGATCCGGACGCACAAGCGTCTGATCTACATCTCGGAGCCCACCTCTCAGACGGTGGACGCTCTCTCCAGCCTGAACATGCCTGCAGGGGTGGATATCCGCATCAAGGCCTGACGGCCTCGAGCGCGTTGCGCGTCCAGCGCTGACGGCGGTCACCGCCGCGAAAGCTGGATACGGCAGCGCGTGGGAGTCGCACTGGAAGCTTTCCAGTGCGCCCAACCTGCAAGTACCTGAACGAACCCTTCCCCAACGCCGAGGACGCGACGGCCGGCCCTGTGCCGAGTCGCCGTGCCGAAGGTCGTTGTGGAGCTTTCGTCGCTCTCCTTTCCAACAACCTCAACCTTTCGCCGCGTGGCCGGGCGTTGGAGCAACCCAGTGTGGGTGGCTCCCCGGTCGAACCGGCACCCTTCACACGAAGGTTCCAAGCATCATGACGCTGATCCTGGGACGCAAGCGCGGGATGACGCAGTTCTTCCTCGCCGACGGCACGCTAGTGGGCGTGACGGTCGTCGAGGCGGGGCCCTGCGTCGTTGCCCAAGTCCGCACCAAGGCCAACGACGGCTACGACGCCGTCCAGCTCGGCTTCGAGGACAAGCCTGACCGGCTCGTCGCCAAGCCGCAGCTCGGCCAGTTCAAGAAGATCAACGTGGCGCCCAAGCGCTTCCTCCGCGAGGAACGCTGTGCCACCCCGGCCAAGCTCTCGGTGGGGGACGTGATCAAGTGCGACATCTTCAAGGAAGGTGATGTCGTCGACGTCATCGGCACGACCAAGGGTCGCGGCTTCGCCGGCACGATCAAGCGCCACGGCTTCAACCGCGGACCGGAGACGCACGGCTCGATGAACGTCCGCGCGCCGGGTTCGATCGCCAGCCGCCGCATCGGCAAGCTTCCCAAGGGCAAGCGCATGGGCGGCCACTACGGCGTCGATCGCTGCACCCAGAAGAATCTCAAGGTCGTCCGTGTCGACGTCGAGCGCAACCTGCTCTTCGTCGAGGGCTCGGTTCCGGGCCACAACGACGGCTTCGTGATGGTCCAGACCGCCAAGACCGCCCGCAAGGCCAAGGCCTAGCGCTCTACAGGGGTCCATCCATGCAACTCAACGTCTACGGCAAGGGCAACGCGCAGAAGCAGGACTTCGACGCGGGCGCCTTCGGCGACAAGGTCTTCTACCGCCTCCTCAAGAACGCGGTGGACATGTTCAAGGCGAACCAGCGCCAGGGCACGGTCAAGACCAAGATCCGCTGCGAAGTCGCGTTCTCGGGCAAGAAGCCCTGGAAGCAGAAGCACACCGGCCGCGCGCGCGCCGGCGACAAGAAGTCGCCGATCTGGCGCAAGGGTGGCACGACCTTCGGTCCGCGCCCGCGCGACTACAGCTTCCACATGCCCGCCCAGCAGCGCCGCGTCGCGCTGCGCAGCGCGCTGTGCGGCAAGTTCGGCGACAACGAGGTCGCGCTCTTCGACGGCTCGAGCTTCTCGGGGCCGTCCG
>JABWBL010000602.1 GCA_013360535.1 Planctomycetaceae bacterium | reverse complement strand
GCTCGACTGCGCGCTGCCGGAGCTCGGTGCTGACGCGGCGATCGCGAGCGCACACAAGCTCGGCGGCCCGAAGGGTGCCGGAGCGCTCGTGCTCGGCCCTGACGTGGCGATCGAGCCCGTGCTTTTCGGCGGCGGGCAGGAACGCGGCCTGCGGCCGGGCACCGAAAACGTCGCGGCGATCGTGGGATTTGGTGTCGCGGTCGCGGAGGCGGAGCGAGAGCGCGGTGAGTTGCTCGCGCGCTCCAAGGCACTGCGCGAGCTGCTGCTCGAGCGGTTGGCTCCGCTCGCGGGCCTGCGTGTGCTCACACCCGGTGGCCACGTGCAACCCGGCATCGTCGCGCTCGTCGTGCCCGGCGCTCCCGCCGAAGTGCGGCTGCACCATTTGGCGCAACGCGGCGTGTTCGTGTCGGCCGGAAGCGCGTGCCAGGCGAACTCGAAGGCGCTCAGCCCCGGTCTCGTCGCGCTCGGGCTCTCCGACGACGACGTGCGGCGCGTGTTGCGCGTGTCGTTCGGGCGCTCGACGTGCGTGGAGGACATCGAACGCGCGGCGCAAGCGCTGCTCGAGGTCTCGCGCGAGCTGGAGCGCGCGGCGTCGTGAGCGAAATGCAGCTTCCCACCGGCCCCGAGGCCGTGCTCGTGCGCTACGGCGAGCTCACGCTGAAGGGCGGCAACCGGCTCGACTTCGAGAACGCGCTCGTGCGCAACGTGCGGCACGCGCTCGCCGGCGTCGCGAACACACGCTTCGAGCGTGAGCACGCGCGCCTGTTCGTGTTTCCCGAAGGTCGCGTCGAGGCCGTGGCGCAGCGCCTGACGCGTGTGTTCGGCATCTCGTCGGTCTCGCCGGCCTGGGGCGTGCCCAACGACGTCGACACGATCGTCGCCTGCGCGCGGCGTGTGCTCGACGACGCGCTGCTCGAGATCCCGCCGGGCCAGACGCGCCGCTTCCGCGTGCTCACGCGCCGCAGCGACAAGCGCTTTCCGATGCTCTCGACCGAGCTCGACCGCCACGTCGCGACCGCGATCCTGAAGGACGGCGATCCGCTCGAGGTCGACCTCGACGCGCCCGAGCTCGTGCTCGGGCTGGAAGTGCGCGCCGAACGCACGTGGCTCTTCGCGCGCCGCTATCCCGGCGCCGGTGGCCTGCCCGTCGGCACGCTCGGCCGCGCGTTGTGCCTGATCTCGGGCGGCATCGACTCGCCCGTCGCGGCGTGGATGACGATGAAGCGCGGCTGCGAGGTCTCGTTCGTCACGTTCCATTCTGCCCCGTACATCGGCGAGGGTGCGCGCCGCAAGGTGGTCGAGCTCGTGCGCGTGCTCGGCCGCTGGCAACGCAATGCGCGCCTTTACGTCGTGCCGTTCGCGCCTGTGCAGGAAGCGCTGCGCGACGCGGGCGCCGAGGCGTACCGCACCGTGCTGTACCGCCGCATGATGCAGCGCATCGCGACGCGCATCGCGGCCTTCGAGCGCGCCAGTGCGCTCGTGACCGGCGAGTGCCTCGGACAGGTGGCGAGCCAGACGCTCGAGAACCTTACCTGCATCGGCGCCGCCGCAGGCCTGCCCGTGCTGCGGCCGCTGATCGGCTTCGACAAGCAGGAGACGATCGATCGCGCGCGCACGATCGGCACGCTCGAGCTCTCGAGCGTGCAGGAGCCCGACTGCTGCACGCTGTTCCTGCCGCGCCATCCGGTGCTGCACGGGAGCATCACGACCTGCGAGGAGATCGAGCAGCGCATCGACGTCGCCGGGCTCGTCGAAGGCGCGCTCGCCGGCGCGGAACGCGTCGTGCTCGACCTCGACGGCTCGGACGCGACCCCGGCGGAGGTCTCGGCGCCGTGAACCGCACCACCGCGCTGTTCGTCGCGCTCGCGATCCTGCTCGGGCACGCGCTCGCGATCCACCAGAACCTCGCGGGCGAGATCGCGCCGCCGTTCGACTTCGCCTACGTCGCCTTCCGTGTCGCGCGCAACCTCGTGCAGGCCGGCGAATTCGGCTGGGAAACCGGCGTTTTTGGGCTCGACAGCTATCCGTCGGTGCTGTGGGTCGGCGTCGCGGCGATCGCGGAGCGGCTCTACCTGCCCGTGAACCAGCTGGCGCAGTTCGTGGGCCTTGGCTGCGCCTTCGCGTGCGTGCTCGTGCTCGCGCGCTTCAGCCCCGAGCGCCTCGCGGGCGTGATCGCGCCGCTCCTGTTCGTCTTCTCCGGCGGCGTCGCGTCGGCGGCGCTCAGCGGCCTGGAGACCTCGATGCTCGCGCTGTGGATCCTGATCGCGTTCCTCGCCTACGAGCGCGGCGCGCGCGGCTGGATGACGGCGGGGCTCGTGCTCGCGACGCTGACGCGCCCGCAGGGCTTCGTCTTCGTGCTGCTGCTGCTC
>JABWBL010000601.1 GCA_013360535.1 Planctomycetaceae bacterium | reverse complement strand
CCGGCGCTGTCGGGCCAGCTGCGCGAGCTGCGCAAGCTGCAGACGCTGACCACCGTGCGCCGTTCGCTGCGGCGCCTGATGCGCGAGACCGGCCGGCTGCTCGTCGAGCTCAAGCCGATCGTGCTCGCGAGCCCGCTCTCCGCGGCGAGCCACCTGCCGCCGGACTTCCCCGAGTTCGATCTCGTGGTGATCGACGAGGCCTCGCAGGTGCCCGTGTGGGACGCGGCTTGCGCCCTGTCGCGCGCGCGCGAGGCCGTGATCGTCGGCGATTCGCGCCAGTTGCCGCCGACTTCGTTCTTCGATCGCCGCGAGGACGAGGACGAAGGCGACGAGGACGCGGAAGAGGTCGAGTCCGTCGAGAGCGTGCTCGACGGCTGCGTCAACGCCGGCCTGCCGCAGCTCTCGCTCCTGTGGCACTACCGCTCGCGCGACGAGCGCCTGATCGAGTTCGCCAACCGGCGTTCCTACGGCGCGCGGCTCCAGACCTTCCCCGCTCCGCACCTCGCGCACCCCAACCTCGGCGTCGAGTTCCGTCTCGTCCCGGGCGTGTACGACCGCGCGGGCTCGCGCACCAACCGCATCGAGGCCGAAGCCGTCGTCGGGGAGATCGTGCGCCGGCTCTCCGATCCCGAGGGTTGCAGCGCCAACCGTTCGATCGGCGTCGTCACGTTCAGCGTGGCGCAGCAGGAGCTCGTGCGCGACCTGCTCGACGCCGCGCTCGATGCGGACGCGACCGCTGCCGCCGGCGCGACCGCCGCCGCGTCGACGGGGGATCCCGTGTTCGTGAAGAACCTCGAGAACGTGCAGGGCGACGAGCGTGCGACGATGCTCTTCAGCGTCGGCTACGGCCCGGATGCACAGGGCAAGCTGCACTACAACTTCGGCCCGCTGACGGCGTCGGGCGGCGAGCGCCGGCTCAACGTCGCGATCACGCGCGCGCGGGAGAAGGTGATCGTCTTCGCGTCGATGCGCGCGGCGCAGCTCGATCCGGCGAAGTGCCGCGCGCAGGGCGTGGGCGACTTGCGCAGCTACCTCGAGTACGCCGAGCGTGGCGTGTTGCCCGCGATCGACGGCGAGGCCGGCGCGCGCAGGCCGATCGGCCTCACCGCCATCGAGCGCGACCTCGCGGCCCGGCTCGAGCGTCGCGGCTGGAAAGTGTCCACGCACGTCGGTCGTTCGCGCGACTACCGCATCTCGCTCGCGCTCGCCAGCGCCGCCGATCCGTCACGTTTCGTGCTCGGTGTCGAGCTCGACGGCGCGCACTGGGCCAGCGCGCCCACGACCTTCGATCGCGAGCTCGTCCGCTCGGGCGTTCTGGCGAACCTCGGCTGGAAGGTCGTGCGCGTGTCCGCGCTCGATGCGTGGCGGCAGCCGGAGCTCGCCGCCGAGCGCATCGACGCCGCCGCTAGAACGTCAGCAGGAGGTTGAGCGACAGGGCGTGGTACATGCGGTCGTCGCCCGGTCGGCTGAGCCACTGGTTGAGGTAGCCGACCTCGAAGGCGAGCGAGTGCTCGCTGTCGAGGAAGAAGCCGATGCCGAGGAACGCGCGGTTCTGGCGCAGGCCGAAATCCTGGCCGAAATCCGTGTCGTTGAGGTCGAAGAACACCTCGTCCCACGCGCTCAGGTAGCGCGCCTTGCTCTCCATCGGCCGCGTGTACTTCGCGAACTGGCGGAAGCGCCAGCCCATGTCGTCGGCGTCCTCGACGAAGCGCTCCTCGAGGCGCGAGCGGAAGCTCAGCGTGTATCCGTCCGACGGCGGCGTCCACGTCAGCTGCTGCCAGAGCCGATGCTCGGTGCGCGAGCCGCGTCCGGCGGGATGCGTCTCGACCTAGGCGTAGCCCAGCCACGCGGTGGTCTTCTCGGCGAACGTGTAGCCGATGCCGGGGCGGAAGATCGTCGTGTCGAGGTCCTCGCCGTCGTCGCGCCAGCGGCCGTGCAGGTCGAGCCAGCCGCGGAAGCCTTCGAGCTCCGCATCGAGCTTGCCGAGGTCGGCCTGCACGAAGAGCGCTTCCCACAACGCGCCGTCGTGGTCGAGCTGCGCGAGGGCGGGTGCGGAACCGAGGAGCGCGAGCGCAGCGGCGCCCGCGGAAACGTGACGGAGGGACGGGAGAGGGAACTTCATGCGCGCCAGCATGACGCAGGAAACTGTTGTCGCGATACTCCCAAGTGCCGAGCGTGCCCGGCGGAACTAGAATCCCCGCGTGCGGCACCTGCTCCGTAGCCTCGCGTTCCTCGTGGCCATCGCGTGCGCGCGAGAGGCGCCCGTGCGCGCCCCCGCGCCGCCGAGCGTTCGGATCGAGCTCGAGGCCGTGCCGCCGCCGGAAGGACAACCCGCGACTCTGGCGCTGTCGAAGACGTTCGCCGAGCTCGTCGGCGACGATCTG
>JABWBL010000600.1 GCA_013360535.1 Planctomycetaceae bacterium | reverse complement strand
GACTCGCCCTTGCAGGTCGGGCAGGCGAATCGCGGCGTCATTGCCCACCGGCTGGCGAAGGTACCCAGGAGCACGACCCCGACCGCCCCTAGCCAGCCGGCCCGCCGCTGGGGACTGCGCCGGACGCCGAAGAGCAGCGCCACGCCCGCAACGGTCGCCGGGGCGAGCAGGAGCGCGGTCACGAGCAGCGCAGGGTGCGTCGAGAGGTCCATGGGAGGGCAGAGCCTAACGCGAACTTGAGCCAGCCGTCCGGCGCTTCAACCTGCCCGGACGTTCGGGCCACGAACAAGGTGCGTAGGCGCCCGGGCCGCGCGAGCGCCGGCGGAAGATCCTCGCCGAATCCGCCCGCTGCTCACTCGCCACGGGTGAAATGGCCGATGGGGCCTCCTAGTCTGGAACTCCGAGACCATGGGCTCCCCGAAACTGGCCGTGGTGATGGGCGGAGGCGGTGCGCGGGCCGCCTACCAAGTGGGCGTGCTGCGGGCGCTCGCCCGCCGTTACCCCCACCTGCGGGTGCCGATCCTCGCGGGCGTTTCCGCGGGAGCGATCAACACGGCCTTTCTCGCCGCGCGCACCGGCACGTTCAACTCCCGCGTCGACGAGCTCAACGCGCTGTGGCTCGGGCTCTCGACCGACAAGGTACTGCGCGCCGATCCGTACTCGCTGCTGCGCACCGCCGCGCGCTGGGGCGTGCGTCTGGCGAGCGGTGCCGCGCCGATCGTGCGCCGTCCGCGGGGCATGGTCGACACGCAGCCGCTGCGCGAGCTGCTCGAGCGTGAGCTGCACGCCGTCGAAGGGCGGCTGCCGGGGATCGCCGAGAACCTGCGGCACGGGCTCGAGGCCGTCGGCGTCACCACGACCGACTGCGCGACCGGCGCCTCGGTCACGCACGTGCAGTCCAACGGCCTTCCGACCTGGGAGCGCCCCAACCGCCACAGCGTCGAGAGCGTGCTCACCGTCGAGCACGTGATGGCGAGCTCCGCGCTGCCGATCTTCTTCCCCGCGGTGCGGCTCAACGAGGGCTGGCACTCCGACGGAGGCATCGGCCTGACGAGCCCGCTCTCGCCCGCGATCCACCTCGGCGCCGACCACGTGCTCGCGATCTCGACGCGCTACGAGCGCACGAGCCCCGAGCCCGTCGTCGCGCGCCCGGCTTATCCGCCGCCGGCGCAGATGGTCGGCCTGATGCTCAACGCGGTGTTCCTCGACATGCTCCATCAGGACGCGATGAACTTGGACCGCATCAACCGGCTGGTCGAGGAGTTGCCGCCCGAGCGCCGCCTCGGCCTGCGTCCGGTGCGCCTGATGCTGATGCGGCCCTCGCGCAACATCTCCGCGCTCGCGGGGCAGTTCGAGACCAAGCTGCCGCAGCCGTTCCGCTTCCTGATGCGCGGCACGGGCACGAAGGAGACACGCACGCCCGAGTCGCTCTCGATGGTGCTGTTCGAGCGACCGTACATCTCGGAAGTGATCGCGATGGGCGAGGAGGACGGCGAGCGCCGCATGGCCGAACTGTCGGCGTTCCTCGAGGGCGAGACGCGCCCGGGCCTGCAGGTGACCGGCTTCTGGCGCGTGTGATCCGCGCGTGGCTGGCGCTGGCTAGACTGCCGGCATGAAGCACAAGCACGACAAGCGCAAGAGCCCCAAGCACGACAAGACGAAGAAGCATTCCAAGCACGCGCGCGACTCGAAGCACGCGGACAAGCACCACCACCACGAGCCGGCCGAGGCCTGCAGCGAGCGCGCGCCCGACCACCGCGACGCGGAGCTCGTGTTGCGCCTGTACGACCTGCGCCGCGAGCCGGTGATGCGCGAGTCGCGCAAGGCGATCGTCAAGTTCCTGCCGCGCAGCTACGACGACGTCGCCGCGCTGCTCAAGCCCGACCACCCCGACAACGCCGCCTGGCGGCAGGTGTCGAGCTACTTCGAGATGGCCTACAGCTTCGCGCGCAACGGCATCGTTCCGGCCGATTTCCTCGCGGAAAACGCGGGGGAAGGCCTGCTGCTGTTCGCCAAGATCGCACCGTACCTCGAGCAACTCCGCGCGGACACCGCGCCGACCGCGCTGCGCAACGCCGAGTGGCTCGTCGAGCACTCCGAGTACGCCGCGAGGCGCGTCGAGGTGTTCAAGGCGCGTATCGCCAAGCAACTCGCCTCGTCCTGAGCCCGCACGGGACCCTAGACTGCGGCCGCGGTTCGCCCCACGGCCGCAGGAAGGGTCCCCCATGCTGTCCCCCACCGTCGCGCTCCTCGCGCTGGCCATCACGGCGCAGGAGCCGACGCCGCTCCAACTGCCCGTACTCCCGCACGCCCAGCTGCAGGCCGAGCTCGCGGCGCTCTCCGGCACCGAGCGCCTGTTCGTCGGCAAGTCGAGCGGCGGCCGTGCGCTCG
>JABWBL010000043.1 GCA_013360535.1 Planctomycetaceae bacterium | reverse complement strand
CGGCTTCCGTGCGCCTAGACCGTCGCCGCCTCCTCCTCGTCGGCGACGCGGTCGGCGCCCTCCGCGGCCTCGTCGGCGACGGTGCGGGCCGGCGCCGAGCGCTCCTCCTCGGAGCGAATCCGGTCCGACTCCCCCTCCTCGAGCTCGTTGCCCTCGGCGTCGAAGTCGGGCCCGAAGTCGTCGATCATCTCGGCGATCGCGTCGCCCAGCCGCTGCTCCTGCTCGTCGGAGAGGTTGCCGTCGGCGTTGATCGCCTGGACCAGCTCGGCCTGCTCGCTGCGGAGCCGGTCGCGGAGGTCGCCGAGGAACGCGGGCACGCGCTCGGCCTTGATCCGGTCGAGGAAGCCGCCGGTCCCGGCGTAGATCGAGGCGACCTGCTCGGCGACCGAGAGCGGCTCGCGCTCGCCCTGGTTGAGAGCCTCGACGAGTCGCTCGCCGCGAGCCAGGCTCTTCTGGGTCTCGGGGTCGAGCTCGGAGCCGAACTGGGCGAACGCCTCGAGCTCCCGGTACTGGGAGAGGTCGAGGCGGAGCTTGCCGGCGACCTTCTTCATCGCCTTCGTCTGCGCGTTGCCGCCGACCCGGGAGACCGAGATGCCGACGTTGATCGCCGGCCGCACGCCCGAGTAGAACAGGTCCGACTCGAGGAAGATCTGGCCGTCGGTGATCGAGATCACGTTCGTCGGGATGTAGGCGGAGACGTCCGAGGCCTGCGTCTCGATGATCGGCAGCGCCGTCAGCGAGCCGCCGCCGCGCTCGTCGGAGAGCTTGACGCCGCGCTCGAGCAGCCGCGAATGCAGGTAGAAGACGTCACCGGGGTAGGCCTCGCGGCCCGGCGGCCGCCGCAGGAGCAGCGACATCTGCCGGTAGGCGTAGGCGTGCTTGGTGAGGTCGTCGTAGATGCAGAGCGAGTGCTTGCCCTGGTAGGTGAAGAACTCGGCCATCGCGGTGCCGGCGTAGGGCGCCATGTACTTGATCGGCGCCGCCTCGTCGGCGGGCGCGGCAACGATGATCGTGTTGTCCATCGCGCCCGCTTCCTTCAGCGTCTCCATGAGCTGGACGACGGTCGCCATCCGCTGGCCGACTGCGACGTAGACCGAGATCAGGTCCTTGTCCCGGTTGTTGATGATCGTGTCGATCGCGATCGCGGTCTTGCCCGTCTGGCGGTCGCCGATGATCAGCTCGCGCTGGCCGCGGCCGATCGGGATCATCGAGTCGATCGCCTTCAGCCCGGTCTGCATCGGCTCCTTGACGCCCTGGCGCTGGATCACGCCCGGGGCCTTGAACTCGGCCGGCCGGGTCTCGGTCGTGTGGATGTCGCCCTTGCCGTCGAGCGGGCGCCCGAGCGGGTCGACCAGGCGGCCGAGCAGCGCCTCGCCGACCGGGATCTCGAGCAGGCGGCCGGTGCGCTTGATCGTGTCGCCCTCGACGATCTTGTCCCACTCGCCGAACAGCACGGCGCCGACGTTGTCCTCCTCGAGGTTCAGCGCCAGCCCGGTCACGTCATGGGGCAGCTCGAGCATCTCGAGCGACATGCAGTTGTCGAGGCCGTGGACGCGGGCGATGCCGTCGGCGACCGAGAGCACCGTGCCGACCTCGGCGAGGTCGGCGCTGCCGGTGTCGAGGCCCTCGATCCGCTGTCGCAGGATCGAGGAGATCTCGTCGGGCTTGATTTCCATCTGCTCTAACGCTCCTTGTCGTTCGAAGTTCGTCGTTGAAGTCGCGCGGGGCGGTCGCCCTCAGGCGGCCCTCGCCACCTCGCGCCGCAGCCGCTCCAGCCGGTTGTGGATGCTCGCGTCGAGCACCCGGTTGCCGACCCGCAGCACGAGGCCGCCGATGATCGACTCGTCGACCTCGCTGGTCAGCTCGATCGTCTTCCCCGTCTTGCGCTCGATCTCGGCGCCGACCGACGCGACGACCGCCGGGTCGAGCTCGACCGCGCTCGTCAGCGTCACCTCGAGCCGCTCGTGCGCCTCGTCCCAGAGCTCGTCGAACCGCTTGCGGATCTGAAACAGCGCCGGCATCCGCTGCTTCTCGACGAGCAGGTCGAGGAAGTTGACGAGCTCGGGGTCGGCGCCGCACGCGTCGAGGCGCGTATAGGCGTCCTCAAGTTCCGCTTGCGCAGCGGCGGAGAGGATCAGGTCGCGCTCGCCGACGTACGGCGGCGAGCCCGTCAGGATCTCGCACAGGATCGCGCCGAGCGCGAACACGTCCGCGCGCTCGTCGAGCCGGTCGACGTGGCCCGAGGCCTGCTCGGGCGGCATGTACGCGGGCGTGCCGAGCACCGAGCCGATCATCGACTCCGTGCCAGTGCTCGAGCCCTTGCTCGAGCGCACCGTCTCGAGCACGGTGAACTGCGACTGGGCGACGCGCGCGCGGCTCTCGTCCGCCGTGCCGCCGCGCAGCAGAACCTTCGCGAGGCCCCAGTCGACGACCTGCACCTCGCCGAACGCGCCGACCATGATGTTGGCGGGCTTGAGGTCGCGGTGGATGACGCCGCGCGAGTGCGCGTAGGCCATCGTCTGGCAGACCGACTCGAAGATCGCGATCAGGCGCTGGCGGTTGGCGCCGACGGTCTCGCGCTCGGAGAGCAGCGTCGCGAGCGTGCGGCCCTTGACGAGCTTCATCGTGAAGAACGGGCGCTCGTCCTTCATCGTGCCGAGCTCGTACACCGGCACGATCCCGGGGTGCTGGAGCTGGCCCCCGATCTGCGCCTCCTCGACGAAACGCTGCACGACCTCCGGCCGGTCCGCGAGGCGCTTGTCGAGCACCTTCACCGCGACGTCGCGCCCCAAGTCCGTGTCGTGCCCCTTCAGGATCACGCCCATGCCGCCGCGCGCGATCTCGCCGAGGAACTGGTAGTTGCTGCGCCCGACCGGGACCGCGACCTTCTCCTTCGAGCTCGGATCGATCACTGGCGACGAGACCGCCGCCGAATCCTCCTCCCGCAACGTGATGCGCGGCGCCTCACCGATGCGCCGCGCCACGAGGTCGAGCACCGACGGCTCCGGCTGCTCACGCGGCATCGAACCGCCGCCATCGGGACTCTGGGGGGGAGTTGCGTCGCTCACTTCGTTCGCGCTCCTTCGCGCCGGGGGAGCGCAGAGCCTAGCAGTGCCGCCTGAACCCTGGGACCGCTGCGGGTCACTTCGGCGGATTCTGGCAGCAGTCGAGCTCGCGACGCGGCGAGCGCGTCAGGGCTGCAGCGTGAAGGCGAGCGCGTTCGACAGGTTGGTGCTCTTGGGCGCGGGCGGGTCGCGGAACCAAACCTGGGCGCCGAAGTGCTGGCCGGCGACACGAGGAGTCCCGAGCGCCCCCGGCTGCGACGCCATGAAGGCATTCCAGTCCTGCGCGAGCACGCCGTTGCAGGCTCCGACGCTGCCGCCGGAACTGGCCGGATTCATGCGTTGCGTGGGCAGCTTGACGCACAGGAAGCTCGTGCTGCCGGTGGACCAGCTCAAAGTCTGCGCGCCACTCAGCGAGTAGAAGATCAGGCACGAGCGCTGCCCCTCGAGACCGTGGGCGCGGATCGTGAAGCCGCTCGACGCGCTCGCGCTCGCCGTTCCCAGGCCCTCGATCGTCGCCGTGCAGCCGTTGCTCGAGTAGGAACTCGTGCAGTAGGTGCCGTTGACGCAGTTGGACACCCTCTGCGCGACGAACGGAAGATCCTCGGGCAACCCCTCGCTGCCGATCGCGAACAGGTTTCCGCCGGCGCCATCGATGGCCCGCAACGTCTTGCCCGGATTGCACCCCACGACCGTGTCGTGGCTCCACGCTGATCCGTTCCAGTGCCACAGGCCGAGCCAGAGGTCGTTGGGCCCGTTGGCGTGCAGGTTGAACGTGATCTCGGGCGGAACGTTGGTGACGTTGCTCCAGCTCACGCCATCCCAGTGCTGCAGGAAGCCGATGATCGCGTTTGTCGTGTAGGCCTCACCGACGGCCCAAACGTCATTCGGTGCGATCGCGAGCACGTCGCGCAGGCGTTGCTCTGAACCCACGAGCGGCGCCGTCACGTGCGACCAAGCCGAGCCATCCCAGTGAAGGATGTACGAGTACGGCCCCATGTTGCCGTCCGCGCTGCCACCGACAGCCCACAGGTCGTTGGGCGCCACGCCGTCGATCGCCTCGAGGCCGTTGCCGCCGGTCGAGACCTCGGGCGCGGGAACGAGCGTGAACGCGCTTCCGTCCCAGTGCATCGCGAGCGCCGCCTGATAGCCGGCCGCACCGGGGTACGGTCCGACCCACTCGCCCACGAACCACACGTCGTTCGACGCCAAGGCCTTGATGTCGAGGACTTCCGAGCCCGTGTAGCCCGGCGTCGCGGGCATGGGCGTGCTCATCACGGTCCAGGCCGTGCCGTCGAAGTGATCGACGCAGACCTGTCCTCCCGGCCAGCCGCCCGAGTCGACGACGAGCTTGCTTCCGGCTGTCCAGACGTCGTTCGCGCTGAACGCGTCGAGCGCCAGCATCTGGGACTGCGCGGGCGGCAGGTTGGTCAGCGACCACGCCGCACCGTCGAAGTGGCGAGCGTAGGCCACGGACTGCGCGTTGCTTGCGGAGCCGACGACGCGCTGGCCAACCGCCCACACGTCCGTGGCCGAAAGCACGTCGAGCTCCGTCAGGTTGGCCGTTCCCTGCACCACCGATGCGCTCATGGGCTGCCAGTCGGCACAGACCGGCGCCGCATCCGCGTACAGCGTGAAGTCGACATCGGCCGAGACGACTTGGTTGGGGATGGCGGAGTACGTGCTCCAGGCACCGCCGTTCGTGCGGACCCAGCCCGTCGACAAGCGGGGAGCGTTCACGTTCGAGCGGAAGGGCTCCCACACGGCGTAGTCCGTGAAGTCGACCTGCATCGATACGAAGTGCTTCCCGGAGGCGAGGAAGGCTGTCGGCAGCTCGACATCCACGGCGTCCGGTCGCGGGGCGTGGCGCAGGCGCGGATCGTTGCCCGCGATGTAGAACGCGGCCTGTTGCGCTCCGGGGCCCGTCGGCGTCCAAGCGTAGAAGCGCACCCACACGCCATCGACCGGAGCGGGGTCGGGCCCGAGCGAGCCGTTGTAGCCAGCCATGGCGATGCGCGTGACACGACCGTTGAGGTCGAAGTCATCGCAGACCTCGCGGACGACCAGTCCACCCAAGATGTCGGCGCTCGAGCCCCACGTATCGAACGAGTAGGTCCCCGTCGGCCACACCGAAACGCAGTCGGCGGCCGACGAAGGGGCGAACGCCGCGAGGGCAAATACCGTACAGAGGGGGCGAAGCATGGGATTCCAGTGTGGGGTCGGAACCCCGAGGCGGGAGCTACCGTCTGGCGTGGCGTCGGTAGTGAGCGGGAGGCCATCGTCGCCGCAAGCGTCCAAAACCGCAACACGAGTTCTGCGCCCGTCCGGCAGACCAGCGAGTGCTTCGCTCACTCCAGCACGAGGCGAGGGCGGGAGTCGGGGGAGGTGGGTGAGGAGGAGGCGAAGGAGCGGAAGCGCGGGAGGAAGTCGGCGAGGTCGAGGCCCATGAAGGCGCCCTTGGATTCGCGCGAGATGCGCTCGAGGCGCGCGAGGGCGTTCGTCGAGAGCTTGGCGAGGCCGGCGGGCTGGCCCATCGGGATCTTGAGGCAGGCGGCGGAGCACTGAATGAGCGACTGGAGGAAGTCGGCCTGCAGCGGGTCGTGCTTGGCGGAGTGCCAGAGGCCTTCCCAGACTTCGTGGGCTTCCCAGAAGAAGCCAGCGTTGTAGAGGTCGACGCCGAAGAGGTAGTCCTCGTTGTCGGACCAGTGCGCGGATGCGAAGTACGCGGCGGGCGGCTCGCGCTGGCCCGTGTAGCTGTGGCCGCGTGGGTCGCCGGTCGGGTGCGGGTCGCGGCCGGGCAGGTAGGCGTAGGGCGGGAACGCGCGCTCGGGCGCGTAGCGCAACGTTCCCGCGTCGTCGGTCATCTTCCGGCCGAGTTCGCTCAGGGCGCCTGCTCGACGACAGCGGCTTCCATCGTGATGGAGCCGTTCTTGACGTAGGCGCCGGCGAAGGACGTTGCGGCGCGCTCGATCGGCATGCGGAACGGATAGGGGCCGTCGCCAGCGATCGTGACGTCGATCGAGCCGTCGTCGGTGACGCGCGCGCTCATCTCGAACGGAACGTCGGGCGGGGGCGGCGTGGCGAGCTTGACAGAAATCACGGTCGTCTCGGTGACGCCGGAGCCGTCGTACACGAGGCGCTTGAGCGTCAGCTTGCCCTCGTGGTCGATCGCGACGATGGCCCAGCTGCCGTCCGGCGTGCCGGTGACGACGAGGCCGTGCTGCGCGCCCGTCTCGATCGGTCCGACGCGCGTGAGCTTGGCGCGCACCTCGTACTCGCCCTTGAGCGGCACCGCGACGCAGATGCGGCCGACGGGGCGCACGCCGACGAGCTCGAGCTTCTCCGCACTCGCCTCGAACTTGCTCTCGAGGTTCGTGAAGATCGTCTTCCAGCTTTCCTTGGGGCCCGTGAGCGCCGTCGCCGCGCCCTTGAGCGTGCCCGAGTCGCGCGCGACGTCCTTGAGTTCGTTCGCCTTCTCGCCGAGGCCGCTGTCGTCGAAGGCCAGCGCGGCCGCCGACGCGAGCGTGTAGGCGCGGAGGCGATAGTTGAGCGTTTCCGCGAGGTACTCGGTGACGAGCTTGTCCGCCGTGCGCGCGAGGTTGCGCGAGCGCTGGCGGGCGCCGATCAGCGCCGCGTTCTTCTTGTCGAGCTTGGCGATGCGCTTGTTGAGCGCCTCGACCTGGGACTCGCCCTCGGACCAGTCGCCGCTCTCCGCGAGCTCGACCAGATCCTCGAGGATCGTCGCCGCCGCGCCGCCTTGCCCGACCTTCTCGAACAGCTCGGCCTGCATCAGCAGGATCTCCGGCCGGGGCTTCTTCGTGTCGTCGATCTTCGTGCGCACGTAGTCGAGGTGCCCGAGCGCGCGCAGCAAGAGCTCCGCCTCCGGCACCTTGGGCGTCTTCTTCGCCGCGACTTCCGCGGCCGCGATCTTGGCAGCCTTGATGTAACGCTCGACCTCGGCCATGCGCAGCTCGCGCCGGCTCGAGCCGAAGTGCATCGGGTAGATCGTCTCGACGATCCACTGGCGCCAGTCGCGCTCGAAGTCCTCGAGCGTCTGGTGCCCACGCGGCGTGCCGGCGCCGACGAGCACACGCTCGAAGGCCGCCTTGGGCTCGCCGCCCTTGCGCACCACCTCGTCGCGGTACTTCATGTACAGCGCGCGATAGGGGTACTCGAGCGTCGCCGGATCCTCGTACTGCTGGAGGTAGTAAACGAGGCCCCAGCCCCACGGGTAATACTCGCCCGGGTACGAGCCCGGCTTGTAGAACGTGATCACGTCCAGGAACGACGGGATGCGGCCGTTGCCGTCGCTCTTGATCGTGAGCATCGCGTAGAGGTGCCGCAGGCGTTCGCGTGCGGCGTCGGGCCACAGCACGGTGCCGTCGGCCATCGCGCTCGCGCCTTCGAAGAAACTCGACGTGCCTTCGTTGAGCCACGCGGGCGTCAGGCCGCCGCGCGCGAGCATCGTCATGAACTGGTGGCTCGCCTCGTGGAAGAGCGTCTCGAGCATCCAGTCGAGGCGGCCGGTGTTGGGGCGCGTGTCGTAGGCGTGCACCTCCCAATCCATCGGCGACCACCAGCCCTCCGGCGCGCCGTCGTCCTGCGTCCAGCCCTTGCGCAGGTCGGCTTGATCGGGGTGGATCACGATCGTCGCCTTGCGCGGGTCGAGGTAGGCCGTGTTGCCGTCGAAGTAGATCTTCACGTAGTACTCGAAGATCTCGTCCATCGTGTGGCCGAGCAGCTCGGCGACCGACGGCTCGAGGTGCGCGCGCATCACGTAGCGCTTGCTCTCGACGGTGATCTCGGGCCAGCCCTCGGCCGGGCGCTTGCCGGCGGTGGCGGTCAGGTCGACGGCGGTGGTCGACGAACGGATCTTGCCGATCAGCTCCTTGATGCCGGCGAGGTCCGGGCCGCGCGCGAGCGGCTGCACGCGCTGCAGGAGCTCCATCGCGCGCACCTTCTGGCCGCTCGCCTCGAGTGCCTTGGCGCTGTCGAGCAGGTCCTTCGCGGCCTTCTTCATCAGGCTCTCGCGGCGCCCGAACAGCGGGTCGGCGTCCATCAGGCGCTTGCGCACCTTGGTCGCTTCCTTGTCGCCCTCCGGCCAGGTCGAGTAGGCGCGCTCGAGGTAGTGCGCGGCCTCGTCCTTGCGGCCGAGCTGGAACAGCGCGGTGCCGTACAGGTCATCGAGCTGCGGCGAGGGCGCGTTGTCGCGCAGGTGCTCCTCGACGGTCGTGACGACCTCGTCCCACTTGTTCGACTTCGCAAGCTCGCGCGCGGTGCTCAAAGCGTCGCCGGCGGTACCCGCACCGAGTGCGAGCACCGCCAGCGTTACCGCGCCGAACCCCCAACGGAGCTTCTCGGCGATACGCATGCAGGGATCCTAGCCGGTTCGAGCGTGAATCAGTCGCGCGTGACGTCGAGCGCGATCGACATCGTGCCCGACATCGCCATCTGCTGCTCGATCTTCATCGACTGGCCCTGGGCGTCGATCGACATGCCGATGTCCATCTTCATGGTCGACTTGCCGGTCAGGTCGAGCTTGCGGACGTGGCCCGAAGCGACGTCCCACAGGAGCGTGCCTTCGGCTTCGAGCGCGAACTCGAGGTCCATGTGCTCGACGTCCATCTCGGCGCCGGCGATCGCACCCGCCATCTCCTCGATCTTGTCGGAGAGGTCGTTGGAGCTCTCGATGTCGATCTTGAGCTTGATCACGGCGAACTTGCCGCCTTCGATGTCCTGGATGCCGATGTACTCGGCCTTGGCCGAGCCTTCGAGCAGGTCGCCGACCAGGTCCTTGAGGTCGCCCATGCCGTCCATGCCCGGCATGCCGGCGCCCTCTTCACCCTTGTCCTCGGGGCGGATGCCGACGTCGCCGCCCGGCATCAGCAGGGCGCGCAGTTCCTTGACGTCGATGTCCCACGTCGCGCCGGCTTCGACGGCCTCCTTGGGGAGCAGGCCGGCGAGGTCCATGTCGAGCTCGATGCCTTCGAGCAGGTCGGCTTCGCCTTCGCTCTCGTGGTAGGCCTTGGCGTACTCGCCCTTCTCGGCGTCCCACTTGAACTGGACGGTCTTGCCCTGGAGCTTGCTCGAGCCCGTGGTCGACTGCTCCATGCCACCTTCGGGCATCTGGGGCATCTCGACGTTGAAGCTCGAGGCGCTGCCGAGGCTGTCGTAGGAGCGGCGCAGCTCGCTCGGGCGGCCGTCGGCGAAGCTCACGATCGTGTCGGAGACGTCGATCTTGGTCTCGTTGGTCATGTCCATGTCCATCTGCAGGTCCATGGGCAGGGGCTGACCGTTCATGGTCATGTTCATCTCGTCGAGCGTCATGTCCTGCTTGACGACCCAGCTGCGGCTCAGCTTGGTTCCGGACGCCGGGCGGTAGGCCGGCGAGTCGCCCGGGGCGATCGAGGAGCAGAGGAGCGGGGCGGCGAGGGCCGCGAGGACGAGCGTGCGGGTGCAGTTCATGGCGGTGAAGTGAGTCGGCCGTGGGTGACGGTCGCGCGGGGCTGGAGAGAGCCGCTCCCGCCCGCAGAGGGGGGAGGATCGGCCGGTCAGTGGGGTGGCGTATTCAACTTCCGGGCCAGCACCGGGCGGTCCGTCCGTCGCCAGCCTGGGGCCACCGGCAGGGGTGCCGGAGCGGTTCGAGGGGGTGGAACGGGGCGGCAGGATCGGCGTCTGGGCGGATTTCGCACGCCCGGGGCCGCACTCTGGCGCGGCTAGGTTTAGCTCCACCCCCGGCGCGAGCGCAAGCGGGCGGGAAGCGGAGCCTCCGCGGCGAGCTCAGCTCAAAGCGCGATCATGGCGAGCAGGATGCCCACGACGAAAAGGACGGTCAGCGAGACCAGCAGGGGAGAGGTACCCGAGGTGCGCGGCGAGGTGTCAGCCTTCATGGTGCAGGGGACCGGTCCTTGGGGGGAAGGCCGGTCGGGCGGAGAGTGCGAGCTCCGGTCCGCAAGCGAGAGGTTAGCGCGGCCCCGGCAAGGCGGCAGTCCTGTGTCGGGACTTTTGGAAATTCCTGATCCTGGCCTGACCTGCCCGTTCGCACGTTCCCCACGAGAACTTGGCCGCGGCGCCGAACCTGGAGCGCTCGGCCTTCGTCCGAGAACCTGAACCGGCGCCCCCGCTGGTGTCGTGCTGCCCGATCCCCGGTGCGGCGCGGCCTCGGGACGGCGAGGGGAGCCGGCCACACTCGCCGGCCGGCAGCTCTCAGGTGCCGGTCGGCGGGGTTCTTTCGGGGCGAAGCACCCAGCCGCCGTCGCCCGGCCGCGCTCCTGCTCCTCGAAATTCGAACCGCGCGAGCCCGAACCGTAGGATCTGGGCGCTTATGCCCACGCCAGACAACGCGTCGTTCGGTTCGAACTCCGTCTCGCGGCCCAGCACCAAGATCGTCGCCACGATCGGGCCCGCCTCCGAGGACCGCATCGTCCAGCTGATCGAGGCCGGCCTCGCGGTCGCGCGCATCAACTTCAGCCACGGCGTCGAGGAGGACCACCGTCGGCGCGTCGAGAAGGTCCGCACGGCGGCCCGCTTCACCGGCGTCCCGATCGGCATCCTCGCCGACATCCAGGGCCCCAAGATGCGCCTGGGCAAGCTCGCCGCGGGCGAGCGCCGGCTGGAGCGCGGACAGGAAGTGCGCCTGTTCGAGGGGTCGCAGTCCGACGACCCGGATCGTTTGCCCTTCAACTTCCCCGGCTTCCGCGGCGCGCTCAAGCCCGGCGACCGGGTGCTGCTCGCCGACGGCGCGGTCGAGCTCGTGACGCAGGCGCTCGAGGGCGAGGACGTGCGCGCCAGCGTGCGCCGGCCGGGGCCGATCTCCGACCGCAAGGGCGTCCACCTGCCCGATTCCTACCTGTCGCAGGAGCTGCCGACGCCGCAGGACCGCAAGCACATCGAGCTCGCGCAGGACCTCGGCGTCGACTTCCTCGGCATCTCGTTCGTGTCGCGTGCCGAGGATCTCGAGCGCATCCGCGATCTCGCGCCGAAGATGATCCTCGTCGCCAAGATCGAGCGCCGCACCGCGCTCGACAACCTGAAGGGCATCCTCGAGGCGACCGACGGCATCATGGTCGCGCGCGGCGACCTCGGCGTCGAAACGGCGCTCGAAGCCTTGCCGCTCGTCCAGAAGAGCCTGATCACCGAGGCGCTCAAGTCCGGCAAGTTCGTGATCACGGCGACCGAGATGCTCGAATCGATGGTGCACGCCTCGCGCCCGACGCGCGCCGAGGTCACCGACGTCGCCAACGCGGTGCTCGACGGCTCCGATGCGGTGATGCTCTCGGCGGAAACCGCCGTCGGCGAGTACCCCGTCGAGGCGGTCGAGGCCATGGGGCGCATCGCGAAGGCGGTCGAGACCAGCCAGCGCTACCACGACCTGCCGCGCGCCGGTTTCCGCCAGAACGAGCCGACTTTCTCGAACGCGACGGCGCTGGCGGCGGCGCAGGCGGCGGAGGCGCTCGCGATCCACAAGATCATCTGCTTCACCGAGAGCGGCAACACGGTGCGCCTGCTCTCGCGCTACCGCGTCAACGCCGAGATCATCGCGATGACGCCCAACGAGCGGACCTTGCAGGCGATGACGATCCTGAGCCATGTCCGGCCGATCCTGTGCGAGCGCGAGACGAGCCTCGAGGACATGCTGCACGAGGCGCAGAACCTGCTCGTCGAGCGGCGCATCTGCCTGCACGGCGAGGAGGTGATCTTCGTCGCCGGCGTGCCGCCGGGGGTGTCGCGCTCGACCAACGTGATGAAGCTCCACCGCATCGGCGAGCCGACGCGCATGCACTGATCCCGCTTTGGGTGGAGACAAGATCGTTGACCTTGGCCTTGCGGATCTGCAGATTCCTTGACCAGCGATGATCGACATCTCCCCCCTGAGCCTGCTGCGTCGCAATCCGCTGAAGAAGGTCCTCGACACCGAGCGCCGCATGCGGGAGAACCCCGCGTCGACGGCGCGCGTGGTCGGGATCGCGAGCGGCAAGGGCGGCACCGGCAAGAGCGTCCTCTCCACCAACCTCGCGGTGCTGCGCGCGCAGAAGGGCGAGCGCGTGCTGCTCGTCGACTTCGACGCGGGACTCGCCAACGACCACCTGCTGCTCGGCCTCGCGCCGCAGTACGACCTCGGCCACGTCGCCGAAGGGCAAGTCAGTCCCGCGCAGGCGATCGTCGAAGGCCCGCACGGGCTCAAGTTGCTCTCGGGCGGCGTCGGGCGCCACGGCCTCGCGAATCCGACGCGGCGTGAGCTCGAGCGCCTGTTCCGCGCGCTGCGTCCGCTCGAGGACCAGTTCGACCTGATCCTGATCGACCACGGCGCGGGCATCGGCTACGCGACGCTCGCGCACCTCGCCGCGGCGACGACGCTGATCGTCGTCACCAACCACGAGATCACCGCGCTCTCGGATGCCTACGCGCTCTACAAGCGCGCGCGCATGGTCAATCCCGAGCTGCACGTCGGCATGGTCTTCAACCGCGTGCCCGACACGGCCACCGCCGACGCCGCGTGGCAGCGCTTCCGCGACGCGAGCCGGCGCTTCCTCGGGACGCAGCCCGAGCACATCGGGATCGTGCCCGCCGATTCCGCCGTGACCGCCAGCGTCGACGCGCGCACGCCGGTCTGCCTGCACAACCCCGGATCCTGGTCCGCGCGCGCACTCGCCGAAGTCGCGCGCTGGAACCGCATCGACACGTCTCGCAGCGTGACACCGTTCTACGAACGAGCCTTGCGCGCGCTGCGCTGAGAGCTCGTGAAGAAATGAGGATACGAGCTCTCAGGATGCTGGTTGCGCCGTCGCCTGGCGGCGCCGGACGTCGAGAACGTGAATTTCTTCACGTTCTCTGAGAGCTCGTGAAAAAATGAAGATACGAGCTCTCAGGATGCTTGTCGCGCCGTCGCCTGGCGGCGCCGGACGTCGAGACCGTCAATTCCCTCACGGTCTCTGAATCCCGTGAAGACCGCCGTCCAAGACCGTCGCGCCGCCGCCTCCGGCAAGGAAGCGCGCGGGAGCGTCTCTGTCCGTGCCGCTGGCCCCAGTCCCGCCGTCGCGCGGATCGCCGAGCCGAAGCGGTTCGCGCCGCGCTCGCTCGCGCACGTGATCGCGCTCGCCAACCACAAGGGCGGCTCGGGCAAGACGACGACCGCGATCCACCTC
>JABWBL010000599.1 GCA_013360535.1 Planctomycetaceae bacterium | reverse complement strand
CGGCCAGCGGGCGGCGCTGGTGGGGACCCCGGCCCGGCCGTTGGGCTGGCTGACGCTCAAGGATCTGGTCGAGGAAATCACCGGGGAACTCGCCCGCTGGTGAGCCCGCGCCCGGACGGGCCGCGCCCGAGTGGGCGCGTGCCCCCTTTCGCGCGGGCTCGCCGGAAACTATCCTGCCCCCCTCGGATAGAACCGCCGGCCCCGACGGTTCCGCCGCCCATGCAACCCCACACCTCCCTCTGGCTGCGCTCGCGGCCGTCGCCCCTGACGCTGGTCCTCCTCGGACTGTGCACGTTCGCGGCCTTCGGCTGGGCCCGCGGCCCGCAGGGCGGGGGCGCTCCGCCGACCACGCAGGCGAGCCCGATCTTCTCCGGCGGCGCGACCGCCGACTCGAACGAGGCGATGATCGCGGTCACCGGCACGGACGTGACCGGCGCCTCCGTGCTCTACCTCGTCGACACGCAGCGCATGCGCCTCGCGGTGTACCAGGCTGCGTCGACCGGGCAGAACATGGGCGTGCGGTTCGTCGGAGCGCGCCGCATCGAGCTCGACATGGAGCTCAACGGCTACAACGACAACTCCGAGTACAGCTTCAACGAGCTCGAGCAGCAGTTCGTCGAGAAGGGGCTGATCCCCAACGCCTCCGGCAAGGGGCTCGACCCCAAGGCCGACGCGAAGAAGGCGGCTCCCAAGGCCCCCGGCGGCCAGTAGATCCAGTCCGGCTGGTCGTGGGGCGCCCCCCGGCGCCGCGGGCCAGCCTTCCCGACCTCCCAAGCTTTCCCCCCAGTCCCACCCTAGGAGAATCCCGTGGCCGAGAAGGAGTTCCTGAGCTTCGACGAAGCGCTGCGCGAACTGCGCCTCAAGGAAGAGGAGCTCAAGCGTCTGGTCAGCGAGGGCGAGATCCGCGCCTTCCGCGATGGCGAGACGATGAAGCTGCGCAAGGCCGACGTCGAGAACCTGCGCGCCGAGCTGCAGGGCGGCGAGGTCGTCGACCTCGGCGGGGCGGCGGAAGAGCTCGTCTTCGAGGACGACACCGACCTCGACGCCGGCATGGCGACCGAGGAGATCTCGGAAGCCGACACGATCCTCGAGGAGGAGCCGGGTGCCGAGGCCGAGGCCGACGAGGAAGAAGCCGACGAGGAGGAGTACGTCCCCGCGCGCGCCATGGAGATTCCCGAGGAGCCGTCGGAAGGGGGCCTGATGCTCACGCTGATGGCGCTCACGGCGATCGTCCTCGTGCTCGCGATGCCGGTCGCGATGTCGCTCCAGACCGGCAACGCCAGCTCGGTCGCCAAGGGCATCGCCGGCATGTTCGGCTTCAAGTTCTAGTGCGCCGCGGCGCGCCGCCGCACCACGCACGCGATCCCGGGTCGCATCCACGAGCCGCGGGCTGCAGGATTTCCTGCGGCTCGCGGCTCGAATTTCCAAATTGGACCGCTAGGCTCTGGCTGCGCCGGCGACCGGAAGCGATTCCGGTCGTGCGATCCGCGCGCGCGCCGTTGCGCGCTCCTTTTTTCGCGCGCCCGAACCCGGGCGGGGAGCACGCTCGGGACTGCGAGGCGCGCGTCGCCTGCAACCTTGCTCCACCACGCCGATGAAGTTCACCACCCTTGCCCTTGCCTGCCCCGCGCTGCTCGCGTTCGCCTCGTGCGTCGCGCAGGAGCGTTACGACGACGCGACGCTCTCCGCGAAGCACTACCAGAACAAGACCATCGAGAACGACCGCCGCGTGTCGGAACTCGAAGACGAGAACCGACGCCTGCGCGCGCAGCTCGACGCGAGCGAGAAGAGCCTCAAGGAGGCCGGCTTCTCGCCCGAGGCGGTCGACGAGCGCCTCGCCAACCTGAGCAAGATTCTCGCGGAAATCGGCGGGAATCCCGGTGATGTCACCAAGTTCTCCGTCGACGGCGGTTACGTCTACCGCATGAAGGACTCGATCGTCTTCGGGCTCGGCTCGGCCGAGCTCAGCGAGGACGGCAAGAAGATCCTGGCCGAGATCTGCACCGACATCTCGAGCCGCGCGCACGGCAAGGTGTACGTGCGCGGCCACACCGACTCGACGCCGATCTCCAAGCCCGAGACCAAGGCCAAGTACCCCAACGGCAACCTGCAGCTCTCTGCCGAGCGCGCGGTCTCCGTCGGCGCGTACCTCGGTGGCGCGGGCAAGATCGAGGAAGCGAAGATCGTCGTGATGGGCTTTGGCTCGCACGATCCGGTCGCCTCCAACGACAGCCCCGAGAACAAGCAGCGCAACCGCCGCGTCGACATCTTCGTCGCCGATGCCGAGGCCGGCGCGCAGAAGTAGCCGCAGGCCGGCGAACGCCCACGGAGCAGCGCGCGCCCTCGTGCGAGCGCTGCTCCTCGCGTTTGTCGGCGCGGGCTGCGGCGACGCGGCGCG
>JABWBL010000042.1 GCA_013360535.1 Planctomycetaceae bacterium | reverse complement strand
CGCGCTGCGCCGCGCGATCGCGCGCCTCCACGTGCTCGACATGTACGCGCGCGAGCGCGTCCGCTCCTAGATGCGCCCGCGCGGCGCCACAGCGATTCTTCCTTCCCAGGCCTGCCGCCCGGTGACCTTCGCGTCGCCTGCGGCAGGCCGAACCATCGGGGCAGCGCCCCGCTTTGGAGCCTAGTCGATTGGCCACCGCACCCGCCTGGTGCCGCACCCACACGTGCGGCGAGCTCCGCAAGTCCCACGAAGGCCAGAGCGTCGTGCTCAACGGCTGGGTCCACGCCCGCCGCGACCTCGGGGGCATCTACTTCCTCGACGTGCGCGACCGCTACGGCCTGACGCAGGTCGTGGTCGGCGAGGCGCTCGCGGCGACGATCAAGCTCGGGCCTGAGTACGTCGTGTCCGTGCGCGGCAAGGTCGCGGCGCGCAGCGGCGCCCAGGTCAACAGCGAGCGCGCGACCGGCGAGATCGAGGTCATCGCGGAGGCGCTCGAGGTGCTCTCCAGCTCGCCGCCGCCGCCGATCGACCTGACCGGCTCGACCGAGACCGCGCTCGAGACGCGCCTCAAGTACCGCTACATCGACCTGCGTCGCTCGACGATGCAGCGCAACCTCGCGCACCGCTCGCGCTTCATCAACGCGATGCGCCGCGCCTTCGAGGCGCAGGGCTTCCTCGAGATCGAGACGCCGATCCTGACCAAGGCGACGCCCGAGGGCGCGCGCGACTTCCTGGTGCCCAGCCGCGTGCACCCGGGCGAGTTCTACGCGCTCCCGCAGTCGCCGCAGATCTTCAAGCAGATCCTGATGGTGGCCGGGCTCGACCGTTACTTCCAGGTCGCGCGCTGCTTCCGCGACGAGGACCTGCGCGCCGACCGCCAGCTCGAATTCACGCAGCTCGACATGGAGATGAGCTTCGTCGAGGAAGAGGGCGTGTTCGCGGCCTGGGAGCGGGTCATGCGCGACACGCTGCGCGATGCGATGGGCATCGAGCTGCCGATCCCGTTCCCGCGCATGCGCTGGGAAGAGGCGATGGAGCGCTACGGCGTAGACAAGCCCGACCTGCGCTTCGGCCTCGAGCTGCATGCGGTCGACGCGTGGGCGAGCACGTGCGAGTTCAAGGTCTTCCGCTCGGCCCTCGACGCGGGTGGTCGCGTGATGGGGCTCACCGTCGCCGCGTCGCACAACCTCTCGCGCAAGGACATCACCGAGCTCGAGACGGTCGCCAAGGGCATCGGCGCGAGCGGCCTCGCGTTCTGGAAGGCCGGCGCCGCCGGTGGTTCCGGCCCGCTGGCAAAGTTCTGCGCGACGCCGGAAGCGGCGAAGGCGCTGATGGAGGCGATGGGGGCGCAGGAAGGCGACACGTGCCTGTTTGTCGCCGACCGCAAGGCGCTGACGCGCAAGGTGCTCGGCGAGCTGCGCAACCAGCTCGGCCGCCGCCTCAACCTGATCCCCAAGCCGAGCTCGCCGAACGACCCGGCGCAGTGGCGCTTCACGTGGGTGACGCACTTCCCGCTCTTCGAATACGACGAGGACGCGGGCCGCCATTTCTCCGCGCACCACCCGTTCACGGCGCCCGAGGACTGGACGCTCGGCGGAGCGATGGAAGGCCGCGAGCCTGACCTCGGCGCGCTCTCCAGCCGCGCCTACGACCTCGTGCTCAACGGCTGGGAACTCGGCTCCGGCTCGGTCCGCATCCACCGCGCCGACGTGCAGCAGAAGATCTTCTCGCTGCTCGGCATCGGCCCCGAGGAACAGAAGCGCAAGTTCGGCTTCTTCGTCGACGCGCTCTCGCAGGGCGCGCCGCCGCACGCGGGCTTCGCGATGGGGCTCGACCGCATCACGGCGCTGACGCTCGGCCTCGACAACATCCGCGACGTGATCGCCTTCCCCAAGACGGCCTCGGCCGTCGACCTGATGTGCGGCGCGCCGAGCGTGGTCGATCCCGAGCAGCTCGTCGAAGTGCACATCGCGAGCGTGCTGCCGGATGCCGCGGCGACCCCGGCCGTCCCGCCGTCGCCGGTCGTGCCGACCTCTCCGACCCTCCCGCATTCGCCGGCGATCCCGACGGTCCCGACGATCCCGACTTCCCCCGAATCCAAGGGCTGATCCCCGGCTGGCGCGGGAACGGGACGGTCCGTATCCTCTGCCAGCCGGCGCCCCCAAAGCTCTCCCGAAAAAAGGTCTCCAAGGAACTACGTGTCCTCCCGCAACTTCCGAGTCAACCGCCAGATCCGCGTCCCTCAGGTCCGCCTGATCGACCACAACGGGGAACAGGTCGGCATCGTCAACACCGACGATGCGCGTCGCCGCGCCGATGAGGCCGGGCTCGACCTCGTCGAGGTCAGCCCGACGGCCGAACCGCCGGTGTGCCGCATCCTCGACTTCGGCAAGTTCAAGTACGAGCAGCGCAAGAAGGAAAAGGGCGGCTCGAAGGGCCACGCGGGCGGCATGAAGGAGCTGCGCGTGCGTCCGATGATCGACAAGCACGACCTCGACTACCGCATCAAGCAGGGGCGCGGGTTCCTCGAGGAGGGCCACAAGGTGCAGGTGGTGTGCGTGTTCCGCGGCCGCCAGATGGACCACCCCGAGCACGGCCACCGCGTCATGGCGGAGGTCGCGGAGGCGCTGGCCGACCTGTCGAAGATCGAGTCGAGCCCCAAGCTGCTCGGACGGCGCATGACGATGCTGCTCGCCCACAAGTAGGGCGAGCACGGGCCGCTGCGCTTCGCCAGTGACCCTCCACGGCGCCCCGTCGGGGCCAAAAAAAGAAAAAAATCTCGCGTTCTGGCCGCTCGGCGGGCGCCCGAGGCTTGCAAGGAGCCCGGTGATCGCTAGTCTATTCGGCCCTCGAATCGCTCCCGGGCGCGTCAGCTCCGGAGACACTCCCAATGCCCAAGCAGAAGTCCAAAGGCGCCGTCAAGAAGCGCTTCCGTATCTCCAAGAACGGCAAGGCCGTGTGCAGCCACCCCGACCGTGGCCACGGACATGCCCCGTTCAGCGGTGAGACCGGTCGTCGCCTGCGCCGTCGCATGGTGCTCAACAAGACCTGGTCTGAGCTCGTGCGCAACATGATCGGAAAGTGACAGCACCATGGTCCGCTCTACCTACGGTCCCCCCAGTCGTCAGAAGCGCAATCGCCGTCTCAAGCTCGCCAAGGGCTACTGGGGCGGCCGGCATCGCCTGTGGCGCACCGTCGCGGAAACGCTGACGCGCGCCTGGGCCTACTCCACGGCCCACCGTCGCCTCAAGAAGCGCGACTTCCGTTCGATGTGGATCGTCCGCATCGGCGCGGCCTGCCAGATGCGCGGCCTGCCGTACTCGCAGTTCATCGACGGCCTGAACAAGGCCGGCATCGTGCTGAACCGCAAGAACCTCGCCGAGCTCGCGATCCACGACCCGCTGGCCTTCGACAAGCTCGTCGAAGAGGCCAAGGGCGCGCGCGCTGCGGCCGTCAGCGCCTGAGGCACGCCCCGCGTAGCCCCGCGCTCCAACTTTCGTTCTGATGACGGCCCGGTCCTCCGGGCCGTTGTCGTTTCCGCAGCACCGCGAGGCAGCATGCAAGAGATCTACCCCGACGATCAGGTCCTTCAGTCGACCTACGGCGCGCTTGAGTTGATCAGGCAAGCCGCGAGCGCATCCATCTGCGGTCTTACCGCGGAGGCGGTTAGCACGTTCCGGTTCCGCTTGTCGGAACTTCTTGGCGTCGCCGGAGTGAGGCGATTGGAGACCGATCCGGCAGGCGAGATCGCGCGAGCACAGATCAACGGGTACGACAATGCGTCCCTGCCCGAACGTGTGCGCGGCGAGCTCCGTCCGTTGATGTCCGTATATGTCCTGCTCGTGCCCGCGATCGAGAAGCTCCAAGATGCGCGACGTTTGATCAGGATCTCGGAGGCAGAGCTCGATCTGCTGAGCCAGCCGCTTGCTCGGGAACTCAAGGGCATCGAAGCACGACTGACTGGAATCTTGGAGCACGTGGCGGCGTGGTGTCTTGAGTACTCCGACCATCGAGACACAGAGACCTTGGAGGAGTTCAACAACGACCTGGCACGGATCGATGCAGATCTCCGCCGTCAAAGCCGAAAGATCGGAGACCTCCCTCGCGAAGCGCGGAGGGAACCTGGTGCTCTCATCAACGCAATGCTGGCGCTCGTCGGAGCCGTGAAGTGCGTGAGCGACGAAAGCTCGCGACGCTCGCGTGCGAGTCGGCAGAGCGCTGCGCAGGACTATCAGAGCTTCGACGCCACGCTGCCGGCGCCGAAGCTCGAGGCGGGGTCGCTGCATCCGATCACGCGCGTGACGCGCGAGCTCGAGGACCTGTTCACGTCGATGGGCTGGAGCGTGCTCGACGGCCCCGAGGTCGAGACCGAGTTCCACAACTTCGACGCGCTCAACATCTCGGGTGACCATCCGGCGCGCGACACGATGGACACGTTCTGGGTGAAGACCGCGCCCGGCGCGCAACGGCTCGTGATGCGCACGCACACCTCGCCCGTGCAGGTGCGCGCGATGAAGCGCCTCAAGCCGCCGTTCCGCGCGATCGTGCCCGGCAAGGTGTTCCGCAACGAGGCCGTCGACGCGAGCCACGAGCACACGTTCCACCAGATGGAGGGGCTCGTCATCGACAAGGACATTTCCGTCGGCCACCTGATCGGCGCGATGAAGACGCTCCTGCGCGGCATCTTCGGCCGCGAGATCGAGATCCGCCTGCGCCCGGGCTACTTCCCGTTCGTCGAGCCCGGCTTCGAGCTCGACGCGCGCTGCCCGTTTTGCAAGGAGGGCTGCAGCGTGTGCAAGCGCTCGACGTGGATCGAGCTGCTCCCCTGCGGCATGGTGCATCCCAACGTGCTGAAGTCGGGCGGCATCGATCCCGAGCAGTGGACCGGTTTCGCCTTCGGGCTCGGGCTCTCGCGCCTCGTGATGTTGCGCTTTGGCATCGACGACGTGCGTCAGCTGCTCGGCGGCGACGTGCGCTTCCTGGAGCAGTTCTGACCATGAAACTGAGCTACCGCTGGCTCGCGCGACACGTCGACCTGACGGGCGCGTGCGCTGTCGACATCGCCAAGGAACTGACGCTCTCGACCGCCGAGGTCGAAGGTGTCGAAGCGTTCTTGCCGCACCTCTCCGACGTGACGATCGGGCACGTGCTCGAGCGCGACAAGCACCCCGACGCGGACAAGCTGTCGGTGTGCAAGGTCGACGTCGGCGCCGGAGAGCCGCTGCAGATCGTGTGCGGAGCGCCGAACGTGCGTGCGGGGCTGGTCGTCGCCGTCGCGACCGCGGGCACGGCGCTGCCGGGCGACTTCAAGATCAAGAAGTCGAAGATCCGCGGCGTCGAGTCGAACGGGATGATCTGTTCGGAGCGTGAGCTCGGGCTTGGGCAAGAGCACGACGGCATCTGGGAATTGCCCGCGGGACTGAAGGTCGGCGCGCGTGTCGCGGATGCGCTCGGCCTCGCCGACTGGGTGATCGAGATCGACAACAAGTCGGTCACGCACCGGCCGGACCTGTGGGGGCACCGCGGCATCGCAAGCGAACTCGCCGCGATCCTGCGCCGCCCGCTCAAGCCGCTCGACCTCACGCTGCCCACGCTCGGAACGGGCCCGGCATGTCCGGTGCGTATCGAGAGCGACGCGTGCTCGCGCTACATGGCGCTCGTCGTCGAAGGCGCGCGCGCGACGAAGAGCCCGCTGTGGCTGAAGAGCCTCTTGCTCGCCGTCGGCCAGCGGCCGCTCGACCTGCTCGTGGACCTGTCGAACTTCGTGATGCTCGACCTCGGGCAGCCCAACCATCTGTTCGACGCGCGCAAGATCGGCCCGCAGGGCATCGTCGTGCGCAAGGCGCGCGCGGGTGAGACGCTGAAGACGCTCGACGAGCTCGAGCGCAAGCTTGGGGACACGGACCTGCTCATCTGCAACGGCGACGAGCCCGTCGCGCTCGCCGGAATCATGGGCGGCGACGGTTCGAAGGTCGAAGGCGACACGTCGCGCCTCGTGCTCGAAGTTGCCGCGTTCCATGCGCCGACCGTGCGCCGCACGTCGTCGCGGCTCGCGCTGCGCACCGACGCTTCGGCGCGTTTCGAGAAGACGCTCGATCCCGAGCTCGTCCCGAAGGCCGCCGCGCACTTGGTCCGACTGCTGCAGGCCGAACAGCCAGAAGTGCGCATCGCGGCGCCGGTCACCGACGTCGGCACGTGGAAGAGCGCGGCCAAGACGATCCGCCTGCGGGGCTCGCGCGTGCGCCAGTTGCTCGGCGCGCCGATCGACGACTCTGGCGTCACCGACATTCTCGTGCGGCTGGGATTTGGCGTGAAGCCCGCGGGCGACGCGCTCGAGGTCAGCGTGCCTTCGATCCGCGCGACGAAGGACATCGGAATCGAGCAGGACCTCGTCGAGGAAGTCGGCCGCATCTTCCGCTACGGCAACGTCCCTGAGCAGCCGCTGGTCGGCGCGCTCGTGCCGCCGCCGCGCGACGAACGCCGCCGCATCGTGCGTGCAATCGAGGATCGCCTCGCGGGCAGCGCACGCTTCCGCCAGCAGATCAGCTACTCGTTCGTTCCGGACACGCTCGTCGAGAAGCTCTCGATGAACGCGGTCGAGCACGTGCAAGTGCTCAATCCGATCACCGACGGCGCGTCGCGCGTGCGGCGCAGCGTCGCGACGAGCCTGCTCGCGCTGCTCGAGCCCAATCGGCGACGCGCGGGCGAAGTGCGGCTCTTCGAAGTCGGCAAGGGCTACGTGCCGCAGGACGGCGACGAGCCGAAGGAGCTGCACGAAGTGGCGCTCGCGCTCGCGCGGCCGGCGCGCGCCAAGGACGCGCGCTTCGACGACAACGCCTTGAGCGAGCTCGAGAGCGTTGTCGAGGACCTCGTGCGTTCGCTCGGCCTCGAGGCGACGAAGTTCGTGCGCTGCGAGGCGGCGCCGGCGTGGGCACATCCCGGCCGAGCCGTTGCGCTGCGTTTCGGCGAGGCAGCGGAGGACGCGGGCGTCGTCGCGATGCTCGAGCCGGGTCTCGCGCGTGCGCTCGGGCTCGCGGGCGAACTCGAGAACGACGTCGCGGTCGCGCTCGTGTCGATCGACGCGCTGCTCGGCGCCCCCGTGCGCGCGCGGCGCTACACGCCCGTGCCGCAGTCCCCCGCGACCCGCGTCGACGTGGCGCTCGCGCTGCCGGAAGAACGGCCCGCGGGCGAGGTCAAGGCCAAGCTCGAGGCCTGCGGCAAGGGCCTCGTCGCCGGGCTGGAGCTGTTCGACGTGTACGCGGGCGAGCGCCTCGGCGCCGGCCGCAAGTCGCTCGCCTGGCACGTCACGCTGCAGGCCGCCGACCGCACCCTGAACGAGGCGGACGTCAAGAAGTTCCTCGAGCGCGTCGAGCGCGCCGCGGGCGAACTGGGCGGCGAGTTGCGGCGGGAGTAGAGTTCGGATGGGGGGCGCGCCGAAGAAGCCGCTCCCCGACGCTCCCGCCAGCCCGTGAAGATCGTCCTCCTCAGCCCGCCGTCGCCTCCGGAGTTCCGCGTCAGCCGCGGGCTGATGGGGGGCTTTGGCATGGCGGTCAATCCCGGGCTGCTCTACCCGCCGATCGAGCTCGCGCACGTCGCGAGCGTGCTCGAGGCCGAGGGCCACGAGCTGCGCATCGTCGACGCGGACGCGAGCGGGCTCGACGCGGATGCAACGGTCGCCGCGATCGTGGCGGAGCGCCCGGCCTTCGTCGCGCTCGACAGCTCGTCGACCTCGCTCGACCGCGACCTCGCGCTCGCGCGCACGTTGCGCGAGCGATTGAGAGTGCCCGTCGCGATCCTCGGCAGCCAGGTGACGTTCACGCCGGGCGAGATCTTTGCGCAGGACAACGTCGATTGCGTCGTGCGCGGCGAGCCCGAGCACACCGTGCGCGACCTCGCGCGGCGCGTCGCGGCGGGTGAGGGCTTCGCGGGCGTCGAGGGCATCACGTGGAAGCGCGCCGACGGCGAGATCGTGCACGAGCCCGAGCGCGACAAGATCAAGGACCTCGACAGCCTGCCGTTGCCCGCGCGGCATCTGCTCCGCAACGAGCTCTACCGCTTCCCCGGCGTCGAAGGCCCGATCACGACCGTCAAGAGCTCGCGCGGCTGCCCGCTCGACTGCTCGTTCTGCGGCTACACGCTGGCGCAGGGCCTGCGCTTCCGCTTCCGCAGCCCGCAGAACGTGCTCAAGGAGCTCGTGGAGATCGTGCGCGTGCACAAGGTGCACCACGTCGTGTTCCGCGACCCGATCTTCACCACGCGCAAGGACCGCGTGCACGAAATCTGCGACGGTATCCTCGCCGAGAAGCTCGACCTCAAGTGGCAGTGCGAGACCGCCGTCAAGGTGCTCGACCGCCCGCTGCTCGAGAAGATGGCCAAGGCCGGCTGCGTCCACATCTCGCTCGGCGTCGAGTCGGGCAACGAGACGATCCAGCGCAAGCACTGCGGCGCCAAGCTGCTCGACCACGAACAGGCCGTGAAGGTCTTCCGCGACGCGCGCGAGCTCGGCATCGAGACGCGCGCCTTCTGCATGATCGGTTTCCCCGAGGAAACCCCGGCGATGGTCGAGGACACGCTGCGCCTCGTCGAGCGTTGCGATCCCGACCAGGTGCAGTTCTGCGCCGTCACCGCCTACCCGGGCACGCCGCTCTACAAGATGCTCAAGGGCGAGCGCGACTTCGACTACGCCACCATGACCGGCTTCAAGGCGCTCGAAGGCAACGAGTTCATGAGCGCCGCCCAGATCGAGTCCAAGATCCGCGAGGCCTACCGCCGCTTCTACCGCCGCCCGCGCCGCCTCGCCCGCGAGCTGCGCCACCCGCTGCGCTTGGCCAGCAAGGTCGTGCGCTACTTCACGCTCTTCCGCGCGCGCGCCTGAACGTCGGCCAACGCGGCTCCGACCGCCTCCGGCGAGACTTCGAGCGTGCACTCGACGTCCACCGTCTCGACCTCGAGCGTGGAGCGTTGCAGGGTCTCGTCGTCGAGGAGAGACTCGCCGCCGGCGACGGACCAGCGGACGTCGAGTTTCCCGAGCGGAACGCGCGGAACCTGCGCTGTGCGGCCCGCGCGCAGGACCGCTCTGTGGCTCCATTTGTCCTCTCCGGACACGTCGATGACGTAGGCGAGTCCATCGCCGGCCGCGGGCAGAGACTGGGGCACGTGCAGGAGCAGCGCCGGCGCAGGCTCGAGTTCGAGGACCACTCCGTCGCGAACGGCCCGGAAATTCGCCGGGCGGAACGTCACGGCCGTCACGTCGAAGTCGACCGTCAGGTCGCGCGACAGCAGCGTCACGTCACCGTCGGAAAAGATCTGCCAACCGCCACCCGTCGGAGTCTGGCCCATGAGCTTGACCTCGGGCAGGAGCTCGCCGCCACGCCCGGCGACGTGAACACGGATCTCGTTGAGCTGCGGCCGCAGGTCGATCGCCGCGAGCCGCGGATCGTCGGCATCGGTGACCTGTGTGATCGTCAGGAATGGCTCCGGTCCCTGACCGTCGACTCGCACATCGACGTCGATGGGAGCGAGCGTTCTGCGGAGAATCATGAAACGCCCAAAGGCGTCCGGCTTCCCGCCCGAGAGCCCGGCGGCGCTCACGAAGACGCGCGCGAGCGCATCGGGGGTCCGCAGGAGCACTCGGCCGCGCAAAGGAACGACGCCTCGCTGCAGCACGACCTCGATGCCTTGCGTTCCGGACGGGAACGACAACGTGGGACCAGGCTCGTACCCCTCCGCCCAAACCTGAAACGCCGTGCTCTCGTAAACCGGCGGGGCCCGCAGCTCGAAGTGACCTCGCGCGTCGCTCAACACGCTTCGCGAGGAGTCCGTGCTCCACTCGGGCACGCCCCCGACTTCGACACCGTCCGGCAGCGGACGCGGGGGTCTCGAGGATTTGTACTGCAAGGAGATCCACGCGTCGGCGATCGCTCCGCCGTCGCTGGAGAGCACGCGACCGGAGACGAGTGACGGGACGGCGAGCAGGCGGATGTCGCCGAGCTCGATTCCGGAACTGGGCGCGGGCGACAGAAGCGGCACCTCGCACTCGGCTCCATCGGTCTGCGCTCGGACGAGCATGCTGGCCGCATCCGTGAGCATCCACTCCGGATAACGCTCGAACATCCGGAAGCGGCCTTCGCCATCGGTGCGCACGCGTCCCAGCACTCCGACCGTCGTCGGCAGGTGCGCGGCATCGCGAGGCGATACGTCGAGAGCCTCGAAACGGAGGGGAGTCCCGTCCTCGCGCAGCGCGCGGCCCGAGAAAAGGAGCGGCGGCTCGTCGATCTCGAGCGTGACCTCGATGCGTTCGCCGGGCCTCGTGGGACCGGGACATTCCTTGCGCGATTCGTGTCCTCGCCGGCCGTCGGGCGAACCCGCCAGGACGTCGAGCTGCGCGTCGAGTCCCACGTTTCGAAACAGGACCTCGCCCGCGCGGGACATCAACTGGGAACCTGCGCGCGGCAGTCCTTCGATGGAGGCACCGAGCAGAACCTGCACCGGCGCTTCGAGCGTCTCCCCGCGAGAGTTCACGAGCCGCACGAGCACCTCTCCAGTCGCTCCCATCCGAAGCGCAATGGCCTCCGTGGGCCATGGCGAGGCGGAGACCAGCGACGCAGCGCGGGTCGGATCCAGCGACACGATGGACACGAGCAGCGTTCCGCCAGTCGCGCCCGCCATGAGCCTCGCACGCGCGTGCCCGAGGCGCGCGACACCCTCCGCGTTGGTCTCGGCTTCGACTGCCGTTTTCCTCCTCGAACTCCGCTCGGCGCGGACCGTGATTCCGGAGAGCGGTGTTCCACTTTCGTCACGGACCTCGACCACGAGCTCGCCATCGGGCGCGAGAACGAGTTCGCAAACGTTGCCCGCGACTGCGGAACCCTCTGCCCAGAGCTCGCCAGAGCGAGCCTGCACGAAACCCAGAGTGTCGTCGAGACCGACGCGAAACTCACCGCGTTCATCCGTCGTCCCGACGAGAGCGCTCGCGAGCAAGCGAGCGTCGCGTTCCGCGCCGCCCCACGCGTTCGACATCCAGTCGTAGCTCGCCCAGCGGACCTCGGCACCCACGACCGGCGCGAAGTGTTGCCAATCGACCACACGCACGAGGACGGCAGTCGAAGGATCCTGCGACGAACTCTTGTCTCGGAGCCCGGCGGCAGCCTCGCGTGACGCAGGCTCCGCGGCGGCCTGTTCGACGCTCAGGAGCTGCTCGGTGGACTTCTGAGGATTCGCGGCGATCTCCGCACTCTCGCCGTCGCGCTCGCCGTCGCGCTCGCGAGACAGGAACAGGTACAGGAGCACGATCGTCAACACGATCGCCACCGCGAGACTCCACGAAAGCGCGCGCATCATGCAGGTTCCTGCATCGACGAAGGCATTCGACGAGAGCTCGACGATACTCCGCTCACTTGCGCTTCGCCCTCACCTCAGCTCGCGCCGCCTCGACATCGCCAAGCTTGGCGTCGAGCACGCACTCGACGTCCTCGCGCTCGACGGTGACTTCGACCTGGCTCAGCAACTTGGTGGTGCCGCGAACGGTCCAGAGCACTGTCCACTGGCCCGGCCCGGGCAGTTGCAGTCGGCGCTCGCGACCCGAGTCGAACGAGATCGACTGCCGCTTGGAGTCCGTGCGCGTGGCCTGGACCAAGTAGACAAGGCCGTCGCCGGCAGCGGGCAGGGACTCTGGCAAGCGCAGGAGCAGCGCGGGCAAGCGCTCGAGCGTGAGCACGTCGCCGGAGCGGACACCGACGAAGCTCGCGGGCAAGTAGCCATCGGCCTTGAGTTCGAGATCGAGCAGCGACTCCCGGGAGAGCAGGCACACCAGTCCTGGAGACTCGAGCTGCCAGCCGGTTCCAGAGCGCGCGCGGCCCGAAACCTTGACCGACCGAACGGGGAGTTCGTCTCGACCGACGACTCGGAAACGGAACTCGCGCACGAGCTCCCGCAGGTCGAGCGTCGCCAGGCGCGGGTCCCGCGGATCGCTCACCTGCGCGATCGTGAGCAACGGTTCCGAACCCAGCCCGTCGGCGTGCAGGACGACGTCGACAGGCTCCGGAGAACGACGAGGGATCGTGAAGCGCCCGAAGGCGTCGATCGTTCCGGCTTGCAAGCCGGCGCGGATCGACAGGCGCACGAGCGAGTCGGCCGTGGGCGCGAGCACTCGGCCACGCAGCGGATCGAGCGTGCGCCGGAGGACCAGCTCCACATCGCCTGCACCCGCTTCGAACGGAACTTGTGGGCCCGCAGCAAAACCCGGCGCGGTGGCTCGCAGGGCATAACGCCCACGCGGCTCTCGCACGGCCAGCTCGAACGCTCCACGCTCGTCCGAACGAGTTTCGCGCAGCGTGTCGAGTTCCCACTCGACGACGGCCAGGCCCTCGGCCTCGACACCAAACTCGCTCGTCTGCGCTCCCGGGGTGAAGTGGAACAGGCGGACGTGCGCGCCCGCGATCGGCGCGCCGTTCTCGTCCAGCACGCGACCGGAAACGAGTCGGGGCGCGGGCTCGAGCCGAATGTCGCCGAGTTCCGCGTCGGCGGCCACGGAACTTGCGCGGAACGCCGCCACGCCCTCGAGAGCGCCATCGTCGGCTCGCGCGACCAGCACGGGCTCGCGAACGTCCGCGCCCAGCGACTTGGGAAAGGTCGTCCGAAAGCGGCCCTCGTCGTCGGTTTCCGTCTTCTCCGCGGACTCGAGCGGCGGCAGGTGCGCGGCCACGCGGACCGAGAGCAGCAGCTGCGCGCGCGCAAGCGGGACACCTTGCGGATCGAGCGCTCGACCCCTGAGCGTGGCTTCCGGCTTGCAGACCGTCGCGGCGACCAGAACGCGCTCCCCAGCTCTCGTCGGGCCTGGAGCATGGGTTCCGGAGCCGGAGAAGCGACCCTCGGCACGCGGGAAGCAGAAGAACGAGAGCTGCGCTCCGAGCGGCAGGTGCTCAAACGTAACGGTCCCGCCTCGGGCAAACCCGTGCAGCACGGACGGGGGGCCTTCGGGCACGCGCACGGTGAGTTGCACCTCGGTGGGCTGCTCGAACGTCTCACCTTGCTCATCGACGACGTTCACTACGACCGCGCCGGTCGGGCCGACGCGCAGCTGCACCGGACTCGCGGGCCAGGGAGGAACCTCGACGAACGCGCGGGGCGTCTTCGGGTCCGCAATCTCGGCCGACACCACCAGCGTTCCCGTCGCGGAGCCCGCGAGCAACCGCGCGCGTGCGTGGGCCAGTCGCGCCA